>JAYUAM010000348.1:0-4633 GCA_043741295.1 Acidimicrobiia bacterium | reverse complement strand
GCGAGAACGGCTGCAGCTCGCAGGCCCAGAGCACCTCGGACTTGAAGACGTTGCCGACACCGCAGGCGATGCGCTGGTCGAGCAACATCTCGGCCACGCTCGCCTGCGGCGCGCAGTAGCGGTCGATGCGGGCGACGCAGTCGGTGATGTCGGCGTCGTCGCGGCACAGGTCGGGCCCGAGCGAACCGAGGCCCGGGTGCCGGCTCGCCTCGCGCGCCCGGTACAACTCGACGACGGGAGCGTTGAAGCACACGGCTTTCCACCCGGCCACTTCGAGGATCACCCGCGCCTGCGAGACGGGCTTGCGCCAGTTCTCGCCGATCCGGTACAGGTGCCACGACCCGGTCATGCGCATGTGGGTGTGCAGGACGACGGCGTCGTCGAAGCCGATCTCCAGGTGCTTGCCGTGGCTGTCCACCCGCTCGACCACGGCGCCGAACGCCGGAAGCAGGCCGACGTGTCGGGGCACGCCGAACGACATCAATGCCTTGCCGAGCAGCGCAGCGCGCAGCGCAGTTGCTGTGCGGTAGATGGTGTCACCTTCGGGCACGGCCGGAAGGATAAGGAACCCTCGCGCGCCACGCGTGGATGCCGCGCGAATGTTCGCGCGAATGGCGTGAACGTCAGGTCGCTGGTTGCGCCTCGTCGTCGGGCGTGAGGGGAACCCGGGTGGTCGTCGTGCCGGGCTGACGCGTGGTCGGTGGCGCGACGTCGTGGCCGGAGTCGGTCGGGTCGACGTCGTCCGGCGGCGCGTGCTGCGCGCCGTAGGCCTCGGGCGCCCGCACCCCGTCGAACACGATCACGTCGTCGTCGTAGTGCAGCAGCTCTTGCAGGTACTCGGCGATGTGCATCGGCACCCGCACGCACCCGTGCGACGCCGGCGTGAACGGCACCTGGTCGTAGCCGTGGATGGCGATGCCGCCGTTGAAGTACATCGGGTTGTAGACCTTGCCGAGCGGGATGTCCCACCACCCCTGTTCCTTGCGGTACACCTTGAACGTGCCGCCCGGCGTGATCGACTGGCCGCACACCCGGCGCATCCGCTCGCCGCCCGGAGGGAGCGACGTCGTGGCGCCGACGTAGGCCGGCACGTTGCGCGGGATGGCACACCACAGCTCGCTGCTCCCGCTCGAAACATGGGTGATGAGGCGTACCTGGCCGTCGACCCACAACACGAGAGTCTGCTCGGGCAGGAAGATCTCGACGTGCGTGGCGGTGGCATTCGGGCGCCACGGCCGCAGCGCAAGCGGCTGCTTGATCCGCTCCCACATCGCGGGGGTCACCTTGCCCGTCACGTCTGCTCGCGTGGTGCGCAGCACAAGCTGCTCGTACGACCAGACGGCCATCTTCGTGCTGAGCCCCCAGTAGCCGTCGGGCTTGCGCACGTCGAAGTGGAGCTCGTTGAGCCGCGTCTGCAGGGCGAGCACGTCGTCGCCCTGGTCGCCGTCACCGATCGTCCGCGTGAACACCACGTTTGTGGGGGTTGCGGCGTCCGTCGCCGTCGCCGCGCCCGGCGCGCCGGCGCCGCCGACATCGCTCGACGGGTTCGCCGGGTCCTGGTCAGGCGTTCCGATCGCCGGTCCAGCGGCGGGGTCTGCGGACGAGGCCCCGGCGGCCGGGTTCGTGCTCCCTGCCAGCAACGCATCGGTCGACACGGGGCCGCCGGCGGCGGTCGCGGTGTCGCCGGCACCGGGCGGTGCGCTCATCGCTGCCGACGGATCGGTCGGGATCGTCGAACCCTCGACACCCGCTGCCGGACCGGCCACGTTCGCCCCGCACGCGGCGAGCAGCAGTGCCGCGACGGCCGCAAGGAGCACCGCTCGGGCAGTTCGGCGAGGGCGCGCCGGGGCCGGACAGAGGGCGGCATCCAAGCGGGCGATCGTACCAAACGAGCCCATCGAGCGGCAGAACGAGACGGCTGAGATCACGCCGGGTGGCTGAGCGGCAAGGTTCAGCCAACTCTCAGGTACCCCTTACCGAGCCATCACCTCGGTGCGGCCCAATGGACCCATGCGCGGGCCCCGATCGATGGAGACGACATGACGCGCGACGCCTCGCACGAGGACCGTCTGGCGCGCCTGGCTGCTCGCGGTCGGGTTCGCACGAGCGATCCCACCCGACGCCGGGCCAACCCCTCGATGAGCGCCGCACCGTCGTCGGCTGACCAACGCTCGATGACCCCGCGTCCGGGTGCTGCTCCGTGGGCCGCGCCCGCCCCGCCCGCCTCGACCCCGCCCTACCCGGGAGCCTCTGGTGCGAGCGCCGTCTACCCGGGCCCGGCCTACGCTGGCGGGGTGGACCCCGGCGGCGGCACCTACCCGATGTCCGGTGGGCCGCCGACGGCGCCCTCTCCAGGGCACGGCTACAACGCGCCGGCCGGACCGGCGCCGACCCGGCGAACCACGTCCTCGACCCGGCCGGCCGCCGGCCGCCACCACCCGGCGCGTCGTAGCCGCCTCGTGACGGCGGGCGTGTCGACGGCGCTGATGTTCGGGGGCATCGGCTACCTCTCGGCCACCCAGGTGTTCGCCGGCCCGCAGCCGGCCGCCAGCCAGGGCGCCGACCCGGGTGCGCTGACCACGTCCGGCGCGGCCACCGACGGCCAGTCGGCCGACGATCAGCCGAGCGGCGACAATTCCGTGTCGATCGTCATGCCGGCGACCGCAGAGCCCGCCGGCACGCTGCCACCCACCGTGGCACCGGCGCCGGCTTCGGCCAGCAGCCCGGCGACGCTCGGACCGGCTCCCGCCAGCATCGCACCGGCCGCCGTCGATCCGAGCGCTGTCGATCCCGCGGCCGACGCGGCCGTCGTCGATCCCGCCGCGGTCGATCCGGCGGTGACCGAGGCGCCGACCGACCCGCCGACGACGGTCCGGCGAACCCCGCGCACTGCGGCGCCCCGCCCGCGGTGCACCGGCAGCCACTGCTGACCCCGCACGAGGAGCGGGCCTGGGCCCGCAGACCTCTCGGTGGCCGCGCACGGTAGGAACCTCGAAGCCGGCGGCGGCGCTCAGGTGCCGCGCAGCACGAGGCCCTTGTAGCCGTCGGCGAACCCGGCCATGCGCAGGACGGTGGCCCACGGCGAATCACCCACCGGCTCACCGTCGATCCGACGGATCTCGAGGCCGCGCACCCGCCCGTCCTTCACTAGCGCGACCGCGGCGTCGACCCACGCCGCATCGACCGACGCCGGGAACGTGACGACCGAGTGGCTGCGGCGGTCGAGCCACACCGCCGGCTCGCCGTCGACGAGCACGACCAGCCCACCGGCGATGCGGGCGGGCCGGCCGGCATGCTCGGGCCACGGCAGCGTCCCGCCGTAGGGCTGAGCGGGATCGGTGGCGGCGAGCACGTGCACGGCCCGCTCAGCGGGCTCGGCGGATTCGCGTACCGCGCGCAGGCGGTCGACGGCGCCCGGCAGTGCGAACTGGGCGGCTCCCTGCCCGGCGACGAAGTACCCGCGACGCACCTGCCCGCGTTCCTCGAGCACCTTGAGCACTCCATACACGCCGGCGAAGCCACCCTCGATCCCCTCGGCGAGCACGGCCTCGCGCGTGACGACCCCGTAGCGTTCGAGGAGTTGGAGGGCCTGGGCGTGCAACCGCTCGGTGGGCGTGGCCCCCGGTTCGACGAGCCCGCGCACGAGCGACCACCGGCCGGCGCCCGCCGGCGGGCCCATGCGCACGAGGCGACCCGGCCGGGGGCGGCTCCGCCCGGCTCCGCGCCCGGCGCCACCGGAGCGCTTGGCCACCTTGCCGGTGGTCGACGCCCGCACCGGCACGAACGAATCGTTCGTCACCTCGCCCGCCCACACCAGGTCCCACAGCGCGGCGAGCAGTTCGGCGTCGGTGGCGTTCGGCGCGGCTGCGGCCAGCTGCGACCAGAAGGATGCACCCGCTCGTTGCAGTTGCAACCGGAGCGCGTCATGCACCGGGCCAGACGGCCGGTTGCCGTCATCGGACGCAGGCGCCGTGCCGCCGGCCTCGGCCGAGACAGCTGCACTCACCTCCGGGACAGCCGCACCGACCTCGTGCAGGCCGACGAGCGTGGGCACCTGGTCGCGGAAGAACAGACGCACCCGCCCGTCGTCGCCGCCGAGCGAGCCCGATCCCATCCACACGACGTCGCCGGATGCCGCGAGCGCATCGAGATCGGCCGATCGGTAGCCGGCCAGGCGGGCCGGGAGCACATCGGCCTCGAGCACGCTGGCCGGGATCGCCGACCCCTGGAGCACGCCGATCGTCTCGACGAGCGCGTCGACGCCGCGGCGCGCACCGCCGATGCCATGCCAGGCGAGCAGGAAACGGGCGTACGCCGCCGGGTCGACCGGCTCGACTTCGCGCCGGAGCGAGGCGAGTGACCGCCGGCGCAGCTGGCGCAGCACGTCCTGCTCGCACCACTCCTTGCCGTGACCATCGGGTCGGAACTCGCCCCGTACGACGCGGCCCTCGGTCTCGAGCGCGGCGAGGGCGCCGCTCACGCGCTCCTGGGGCAGACCGAACCGGCGGGCGACGTCGACCGTGAGGAACGGGCCGTGGGTGCGGGCGTAACGGCCGACGAGTTCCTCCAACGGCCGGGGCACGGGGTCGGTGAACGCCGCCGGCAGTCCGGGCGGCAACGCGCTACCGAGCGC
>JAYUAM010000347.1:0-4637 GCA_043741295.1 Acidimicrobiia bacterium | reverse complement strand
TTAAGACTTCGCTAAGCAACCTCCAGATCGGGCCGCCGCGGACCGATGGGGACGGGTACCACCGTCTGACGGCGCCGCCGTCCAAGGGAGCACCCGCCGATGAGCATCACCGCACTAGGGACGAGCCTGCTCGGTGTCGCGGCCACCAGCGCGGCGCTTGATGCGGCGCTGACGCACGGCGAGTTCTGCGTCGCGTACCAGCCGATCCTGCGCGTCCACGACCGGTCGCTTGCCTCGTTCGAGGCGTTCGTGCGCTGGGAGCACCCCGAGCGCGGCCTGATCCCCGCCGCCGAGTTCGTGCCGATCGCCGAGCAGAGCGGCCAGATCCTGGCCATAGGTTGGTTCGTCGCCCGTGCCGCCGTGCGCCAGATGGCGCGTTGGACGGTTGCGGTGCAACGGCCGCTCGGCGTCCACCTGAACGTGAGTGCGATCCAGCTCATCGAGCCGGGCTTCGTCTCGAACCTGCGTGACCTGCTCGGGTCGGAGGGCTACGACCCGTCGCTCGTGACCGTCGAGGTGGCGTGCCACCAGCTCGCTCACCCCGCTTCGCTGCGACCGCTCATCAGCCTGCTGAGCGATACCGGCGTACGCATCGCCCTCGACGACGCTGGCGAGGGCGACACCACGTTCCCCCTGCTGAACTCGATCGGGTTCGACACCATCAAGGTCGACCGCACGATCGTGCGCGCGGTGACCAACGGCGATGTGGACGCGCGGCTGCGGCTTCAGAAGCTCACGACGATCGCCGCCGAGAACTCGTTGATCACGGTGGCCGAAGGGATCGAGCGGGCCGAGGAACTCGAGCTGATGACCGACCTCGGGTGCGAGCTGGCGCAGGGCTACGCCCTTGGCCGCCCGCTCATCGGCGCCCAGGCCGAGAACTACATCCGCAGCCTCTGAGACCTGGTCGCGACGGCCCAGTGCTACTGGCGGGTCCAGGCGAGGAGTTTGTCCACGTCCCAGGTGTTGAGGATGCGGTCGGCGTCGAGGCCCGCTTCGGCGGCCTTCTCGCAGCCGCGCGGTTGCCATTCGAGCTGGCCGGTGGCGTGGGCGTCGGTCGAGATCGTGAACAGACAGCCGTAGTCCATCGCCACCGCCAACAGCTCGGCGGGCGGGTCGAGCCGCTCGGGGCGTGAGTTGATCTCGACCGCGGTGTGGAACTGGGCGCAGGCGGCAAACACGTAGTCGGCGTCGAACGTGCTCGGCGGGCGGACCGGCGCGCGGAACTCGCCGACGAGCTTGCGACCGGTGCAGTGGCCGAGCACGTCGACGTGCGGGCTGGCGACGGCGAGCACCATGCGCTCGGTCATCGGCGTTCGTTCCATCCGCAACTTCGAGTGCACGCTCGCGACCACCACGTCGAGCCGGGCGAGCAGGTCCTCGTCCAGGTCGAGCTTGCCATCCTCCAGGATGTCGACCTCCATGCCCGTCAGGATGCGGAACGGGGCGAGCCGCTCGTTGAGCGCGGCGACCTCGTCGAGCTGGGCGAGTAGCCGCTGGCGGTCGAGCCCGTGGGCGATCGTCAGGCGGGCGGAGTGGTCGGTGAGGGCGAAGTAGTCGTGACCCAGGTCGCGCGCCGCGCCGGCCATCGCCTCGATCGACGCGCCACCGTCGGACCAGGTGGAGTGGCTGTGCAGATCGCCCTTCAACTGGCTGCGGATGGCGGCGGCGCCCTCGGTCATCGCCAGCTGCGTCTCGGCGTCGAGCTTCGTGAGGTAGGCGGGCGTCGTGCCGGCCAGCGCCTCGGCGATGATGCGGGCGGATGTCGCGCCGATGCCGTCGAGCTCCCCGAGCGTGTTCTCGTCGGCCCGTATGGCCAGCTCGGCCGGGTCGGTCTCGCGCACGACCGTGAGGGCGCGGATGAACGCCTTCGTGCGCGGCGTCTGGTCGAAGGCGCGGTCGAGGCAGTGGATCACTCGGAGCAGCGCCGTCTCGGGCGTGTAGGGCGCGGCGGCGGAAGACGTCATCGCGGTCGATCGTACCGATGTCGTTCGCCTACCGTCAGCGCCCATGATCCGACCGGCCCGCCGTGACGACGTCCCCGAGATCACCCGGATGGTGCGCGAGCTGGCCGAGTACGAGCGGGCGCTCGAGCTTGCCGGGGCCACCGAGGACCACTTCCACGACGTCCTGTTCGGGCCCGACGCCATCGTCCACGCGCTGATCGCCGAGCACGCGCCGACGGCCGGCGACGGTGGCCTGCCCGTGGTGGCCGGGTTCGCCCTGTGGTTCCGCAACTTCTCGACGTGGGTCGGGCTCCACGGCATCCATCTGGAGGACCTGTACGTGCGGCCGCAGTTCCGCGGCGACGGCTACGGCAAGGCGCTGCTCACTGAGCTCGCCCGCATCTGCGTCGAGCGGGGCTACCGGCGGTTGGAGTGGAACGTGCTCGACTGGAACGAGCCGGCGATCGGCTTCTACCGTTCGATCGGGGCCTTCCCGAAGGACGACTGGACCACGTTCCGTCTGACCGACGATGCGCTGACCCGGATGGCTGCGACCCCTGGTCCGACCGACGCGGCCCAGTAGCATCGATCACTCGCCATGGAACGCTTCGGACTCGTCGGTCTCCCCAACGCGGGCAAGAGCTCGCTGTACAACGCCCTCACCTCGGGCGCCGCACTCGCCGCGCCGTACGCCTTCGCCACGAAGGACCCGAACATCGGCGTGGCGACGGTGCCCGACGCCCGGGTCGACGCGCTGGGTGCGATGTCGAGATCCAAGAAGCAGGTGTACGCCCAGGTCGAGGTCGTCGACATCGGCGGGCTGGTCGAGGGTGCCTCCAAAGGTGAGGGCCTCGGCAACCGGTTCCTGGCGAACATCCGCGAGGTCGACGCCATCGTGTTCGTGCTGCGGGCGTTCGAGGACGGCGACGTGTCCGGCTCACCCGACCCGATCGAGCACCTGCGCGTGCTCGAGATCGAGCTGGCCCTTGCCGACCTGGAGACGGTCGAGAAGCTGGCGACGCGCACCACCAAGGCGTCGCGCATGGACAAGGGCCTCACCGAGGACGCCGAGGCGCTCACCATCGCCGCCGCGGCACTGGCCGACGGCCGTCCGTTGTACCGCGGCGGGCTGTCGAAGGCGCATCGAGAGACGCTGAAGCCGTACTTCCTGCTCACCAACAAACCGGTGCTCGTGGTGGTGAACGTGGGCGAGGACGAGCTCGACGAGATCCCCGCCAAGATCGCGCCGGTGCAGGCCGAGTTCTCGGAGCTCGGTGACGAGGTCGAGATCATCGGCATGTGCGTGCAGCTCGAAGCCGAGGCCGCCCAGCTCGACGGCGCCGACCGCCAGGAGATGCTCGACGGCTTCGGTCTCGGCGAGGGTGCACTGCCCCGGATGGTGCGGGCGGCGTACCACCTGCTGGGGTTGCGCACGTTCCTGACGACGGGCGAGAAGGAGACCCGGGCCTGGACGTTCCGGGCCGGCGCCAAGGCGCCCGAGTGCGCCGGTCGAATCCACTCCGACATTCAACGCGGCTTCATCCGCGCCGAGGTCATCCACTACGACGAGCTGATCGCCCTTGGGTCCTGGAACAAGGCCAAGGAGATCGGCAAACTCCGCGTCGAAGGCAAGGACTACGAGTTCGTCGACGGCGACGTCACCGAGTTCCGCTTCAACGTCTAGCAGGGGTTTGTGATCTGGGTCGTTTCGGTCGCAGTGCCCGTGAGCTGGTCTTATGTGTCCTTCTAGGTGCGTTCAGTTTAGCCCTGTTCGTTTGGAGGAAGGACCTGAGAAGGACCAATCCGGGACCAAGCCGGTCGCGACGAGTCCTCGCGACGGTCAGTAGCCGAAGGTCCAGCCGGGCCACTCGGCCACCTCGACGAGCTTCAGCGCCTGCTCCTTGAGGCGGCCCTTGATGGGCTGCGGCTCGTAGTCGAAGACGCCCAGCGGCCCCTCCAACTTCTCGTCGACGATGTGCACGTCCATGATCTCGCCGGTCTCGATCTCCAGCTCCACCTCAACGGGCACCCGGTATGTCACGTACACAACCATCCCGGCCTCCTTTAGCGTCGCGCCGAGCATCGCTCGAGGGTATGACAACGTCCGGTGGCAACCGGCCCTCAGGGCAGCAGGCCCAGGCGCTTCGCTGCGGCCTCAAGGTCCGTTCGGAACGCACCGAGCGCGGTGAGCGTGTACAGCCCGTCGATCTGCTTCGTCTCGAACAGGTCATGGATGCGCCGAAGGTCCTTGACCCTGCTCTTCCAACCGATGCCGTCGACCGCTGCCATGACGTATTGCGACGGCAGACGTTTCTCAGCCATCTCCTCAACCTCGCGCACCGCGTCGGTGAGCTTTGACCCCGTCGAGTCGAAGCCCTTCGCAGCAACCACGATCCGCGCTTCGGCCCCGCCAGCCGGAATGGCCAAGTCGCACGGTGCCGTCAAGCCGTTACGCCCCTCGAATCGGGTGCGTGTGGCGCACGGCAGTCCCAAGTCCCTCGCGACGCCCTCGATCTCGTCCTCGACGCGGCGTCCAGTCGCGCCGGCGTCCGTCGCCGTGCGCCGCGTGCCCGCACGCGCGACGAGAACATCTCCGAAATCGTACGTACGCGTCCGCTGCTCATTGATCAAACGAACGGCGTCGTAGTTCTTGTCGAGCATCTCGACGAGATCCGAAGGGCGATCGCGAGC
>JAYUAM010000346.1:0-4645 GCA_043741295.1 Acidimicrobiia bacterium | reverse complement strand
TCACGTTCTCGCCGAGCCATGGCGTCGACTTCTGGGTGTTCGCCCTGCAGATCACCGGCATCGCCTCGCTGACGGGTTCACTGAACCTCATCGTCACGATCTTGAACATGCGGGCGCCGGGCATGAAGTTCTTCAAGATGCCGATCTTCACCTGGATGATCATGGTGGTGCAGTTCCTGCTCGTGTTCGCCGTCCCCGTGATCACGGTGGCGCTGTTCCTGCTCGGGTTCCAGCGCACGTTCGGGGCCCGGTTCTTCGACGTGAAAGCCGGGGCCGACCCGATCCTGTGGCAGCACCTCTTCTGGATATTCGGCCATCCCGAGGTGTACATCCTGGTGTTACCCAGCTTCGGCATCGTGTCCGAGGTGCTCCCGGTCTTCGCGAGAAAGCCGTTGTTCGGGTACAAGGCCGTGGCGTTCTCCGGCGCGGCGATCGGCTTCCTGGGCTGGGGCGTGTGGGCCCACCACATGTTCGCCTCCGGCCTCGGCCCGATCTCGGTGGCGGTGTTCTCGATGACCACGATGCTCATCGCTATACCCACGGGCGTGAAGATCATCAACTGGGTCGGCACGTTGTGGGGCGGACGATTGCGCTTCACCACGGCGATGTGCTTCGCCATCGGCCTCATCGTCGAGTTCACGATCGGTGGTCTGTCGGGCGTCACCCACTCGGTGTCGCCGTCCGACACGCAGCAGACCGACACGTACTACATCGTCGCCCACTTCCATTACGTGTTGTTCGGCGGGGCGATCTTCGGCATCTTCGCCGGCCTGTACTACTGGTGGCCAAAGATGTTCGGGCGACAACTGTCCGAGAAGATCGGCAAGTGGAACTTCTGGCTCATGGTGATCGGTATGAACCTGACGTTCGGGCCAATGCACATCGTCGGCCTGCAGGGCCAGCCCCGCCGTATGTACAACTACCAGGCCGGCTACGGGCTGGAGTTCTGGAACTTCATCGAGACGATCGGCGCGTTCATCATCGCCCTCGGCGTGCTGCTGTTCCTCATCAACGCCGTACGCACGAACGGGCTGCTCGGCGGCAAGCCGCGCACGGCGCCACTCGATCCGTGGGACGCCCGCAGCCTGGAGTGGCTCACCACGAGCCCGCCCAAGGAGCACAACTTCGACCGCGTGCCCCAGGTGTCGACGCTGGACGAGTTCTTCTACCGCAAGTACGAGGAAGACCACGAAACCGGCGAGATCCGCAAGATCCGCACGGCCGAGCAGCTGATGGCCGACGAAGCGGCGAACGCCGACGCCCACATCCACATGCCGTCGCCGTCGTTCTGGCCGATCGTCGTCGCCTTCGGGCTGCCGATCATCGCCCTCGGAGCGGTGTACAAGACGATCCCGGTGATGATCCTCGGCGCCGTCGTGCTGCTGCTCGGCGTCTATGGCTGGGTGCTGGAGCCGTCGGTCGCCGACGACAGCGACTACGACCCGCCCGCGCTGGGCACCACGAAGGAGGTCGTCCCCGTTGGCTGACATCGCCGTCACGGCCACCACCACCACCGGCGAAGCCGTCCACGACGCGGACGGGGTCGTGCACGCGTCGGCCGTCGTCCCCGGCGCGTCGGGCGATGTCGCTGCGGGCGATCACAGCGCCCATGCCGGCGACCACGGGGCGATGCACACGGCCACCGGGCTCTCGAACAACAAGCTCGGCATGTGGCTCTTCCTGGGGTCGGAGTGCCTGCTCTTCGGCGGGCTGATCTCCACCTACATGCTCTACCGCGGTCGCACGCTCAACGGACCGAAGCCCGACCAGATCTACTCCATCCCGTACACGTCGGTCAGCTCGTTCGTGCTGCTGATGAGTTCGCTCACGATGGTGCTCGCCGTGTCGGCGGCCCGGCGCAAGGACATGCAGCGCACCCGGTTGTGGCTGTGCACCACGGCCCTGCTCGGCGCTACGTTCGTCGGTGGCCAGGTGTTCGAGTTCACGTCCTTCTACCACAAGGGCCTCGGGTTCACGACGAGCCTGTTCGGGTCGAGCTTCTACACGCTCACCGGATTCCACGGCGTGCACGTCACCGTCGGCATCGTCATGCTCATGTCGCTCGTGGTCATCACGCTGCGCGGACGGATCCCCGGCGACACGGCCGAGGTCGTCGAGCTCATCGGTTTGTACTGGCACTTCGTCGACATCGTGTGGATCCTCATCTTCACGGTCGTCTACCTGATCCCCGCGTGAGGTTGGCCTGATGGACTCCGCAGTCGACACCCACGGTTCGTCTTCCGACGACTCTCACGGCGCACACCACGACGAGCATCCGAGCGACGCCCGCTACTGGAGGATCGCGTTCGCCCTCGCGTTCATCACTGCGCTCGAGGTCCTGCTCACGTACCTCCACATCGGCAAGGCGTTCATCCCGGTGCTGCTCACCTTGATGGTCGTCAAGTTCCTCACCGTCGTGAGCGAGTTCATGCACCTCCGGCTCGACAACCGCATCTTCAAGCTGCTCTTCTACGGCGGGCTCGGGCTCGCCGTGCTTGTGTACTGCGCCGCCCTCCTGACGTTCCGGTTCTTCGACAGCTGACGTCACGTTGATGCTGGCCGGACCCGCCGTGCTGCTGGCCACCGCCGCCCCGCGTCCGCCCGACGCGTGGGCGTTCCACGCCCACCCCGAGGTGTGGGTGCTGGTGGGCGCGCTCGTGGCGAGCTACGTGTTCGCCGTTCGGGTCATCGGGCCTCGTGCCGTAGAACCCGGTCAGCCCGTTGTCACTCGTCGGCAGTTCGGTTGTTTCGCGCTGGCCATCGCGCTGCTGTGGGCGGCGTCGGACTGGCCGGTCCACGACGTGGGCGAGCGCTACCTGTACAGCGGCCACATGCTCCAGCACATGATCCTCAGCTACTTCATGCCGCCGCTCGTGCTGCTGGCGACGCCGACGTGGCTGCTGCGGTCGATGCTCGGCGACGGCCTGCTGCTGCGGGCGTTTCGACGACTGTGCCATCCGGTCGTGGCCGGCGTCGCGTTCAACGCCGTGGTGATGATCACCCACATCCCGCCGCTCGTAAACGCCGCGGTCGACCCGGGCCGCGTCGGTGGGCTGCTGCACTACGGGCTGCACTTCCTGCTCGTTGGCACGGCGCTGCTCATGTGGATGCCGGTGTGTGGGCCGTTGCCCGAGGTGCGCATCGGCCAGGGGGCGACGCTCATCTACCTGTTCGCCCAGTCGGTGGTGCCCACGGTGCCGGCCGGATGGCTCACGTTCGCCGAGGGTGCTGTCTACAAGGCCTACGACTTCCCGAGCCCGCGGGTGTTCGGCTTGAGCGTCACCTACGACCAGCAGATCGCCGGCGTGATCATGAAGGTCGGCGGCTCGGTGTTCCTGTGGACCATCGTGACGACGCTGTTCTTCAAGCGGTTCATGAAGTCCGAAGCCGACGACTACGGCTTTGCCGCCCGCCGCAAGGCCGTGGCCGCCGAACGCACCGACCTCGACGAGTCCGGCCTCACCTTCGACCAGGTGCGCGACGCCTTCGACGCCGCCCCGGCGCCCGAGGAACCCGCCCGCTGACGCGTCCCTGACGGGCGATACGTACCGGTACCGGTACCGCCGCTCACAGGGAACGGAGCCGCAGGCCACGAATCGATTCGAAGTGTCGCACGTTCCTCGTGACGAGCCCGAGCCCGTGCTCGAGCGCGGTGGCGGCGATGAGCGCGTCAGGAAGTCGGGTACCGAACTCCCTTGCCACCCGTCCGGCGCGCTCGGCGACTGCGCGGTCTACGGGTAGCTCCCGGAACGGCGCAAGCAGTTGACTCGCCAGGTTCGTCGCCGTGTTCCCGGCGAACAGCTCGGCTCGCGTCACCACGGAGTAGTGGAGGCGATGTCGGCCGGGTGCGAGGGCGACCGCACCGCGGAGGTGATCGACGAAGACGTCGGAGTCGACGAGGAGATCAGTCACGCTGCCACGCGTCCCGCGATGGCAAGGACGCCGTCGGGGCCGCGCCGAACGTGGCGGCGAGCGCCGCCACGGCGTCGGCTCCATCGCTCAGGTACTCGTCGAGGGCGCGACGGATGATCTCCGCCATCGCCACGCCTTCGGCGCCGGCGAGCTGGTCGATCTTCCGACGCTGCTCCACGGTCAAGTACACCTGGGTGCGGGTGGACGACATACAGCAACTGTATACAGCGGTTACGCGGACTGCGACGCACCGGCGACTGAAAGCTCAACCACTTGCGCTGAACCGAAGGAGCTCGCCCGGGCGGAGCTGCGCGAGGGCGGGGTTGTCGGCGGGCACGACGACGGCGACGACGGGGTAGCCGCCGGTGGTCGGGTGGTCGACGCCGAAGACCACGGGCAGGCCGTTCGGCGGGATCTGCACGGCGCCGAGCACGATGCCTTCGGGTGGCAGCTCGGTGCGCCCGTCGGGCCGAGTGGCACGAACGAGCGGAGGGCCGTCGAGCCGGAGGGCGACGCGGTTGCTGTCGGGCTGCACCGTCCACGTCGAGGCGGTGAGCGAGGCCATGGCGTCGACACACCAGTCGGCCCGTGGCCCGGGCTCGATGCGAACCACTCGTACGGCTTCGTGATCGGCTCGCACCGGGGCGACGTCAACGATGACGGGGCCGTGGGGCGGGCCGATGTCGAGGCGGTCGCCGACGGCGAGTGGTGCCGGCCCGATGCCACCGAGCAC
>JAYUAM010000345.1:0-4666 GCA_043741295.1 Acidimicrobiia bacterium | reverse complement strand
CGGTCAAAAACGCGTCGACGACGGCGAAGGCGATGACCGTCGTCATCACGGCCCACGCCGATAGCGGGTGGCCCGGGTTCTTCGAGGCGAAGGACTGGGGAGTGGCGAGCGTCTTTGGCACCTGCAAGACGGCGACCGGCAAGGATGTCTATGACGGCGGCCCCGTGAAGCCCTCGACGTCGGTCGTCGACGCAAAATTCAGCTGCACCGGATCGGTTCCGGCCGCAAGCTCCGCGGTGATCACGATCTCCGCCGGTAGCAAGATCTCGACAGCGGCAGCCGGCAAGGCGTGGAACATCGCGGCCGACATCGGCACGCCGTCGCCAGCGGTCCTCACGGGAGCGTTCTAGGCCGGTGACTTGGGCCCCACCAGAGGGGTCCCGACGGAACGCTCTGCCACCTCCGGCTCCCACTCCCGCCCGCGGGGAGCCGGCGGTGGCAGCGCTGCGTCAGGGCTCCGATGCTGAATCCGACTCGGTTGACTCGGTTGACTCGGTCGACTCGGTCGACTCGGTCGACTCTGTCGACTCCGACCTCGCCAACCTTGACGTCGCCGGACCCGAGATGATCGACGTGCGTGGTGACGCGCACGAGGTCTCGTTCGCAGCGATGGGCACGACGTGCCATGTCGTGGTGCACGGGCGGCCGTCGCTGCTCGATGGCGCGGTCCGTCGCATCGCGGAGCTCGAGCGGTCGTGGAGCCGGTTCCTGCCCAACAGCGAGATCAGCAGGCTGAACGGCGCCGGTGGTCGGCCGATGGCCGTCGGCATGGACGCCTTCCTGCTCGTCAGCCGCGCCGTGGAATCTTGGCGGCTGACCGACGGTCGCTACGACCCGACGGTGCTCCCGTCGCTCGTCGCGGCCGGCTACGACCGTTCGTTCAACGATCCGTCGTGCGCCGTGCACCGACCGGACGAACCGGCCGGTGTCGCGTCGACCGCTCCGGGCTGTGCGGGCATCGAGATCGACCCGCGGCTGCACACCGTCCGGCTGCCCGATGGCGTGCGGCTCGATGGCGGGGGGATCGGCAAGGGCCTCGCCGCCGACCTCGTGGTCGAAGAACTGCTCGACGCCGGCGCGTATGGAGCGTGCGTCAACATGGGTGGCGACGCCCGCGTCGGCGGCGAGGCGCCGACCGACCATGGCTGGGTGCTCGGCGTCGCCGACCCCTACGACGCCGACCGGCTCGTGCCGATCCGCCTTGAGGACGGGGCGGTGGTGACCTCGACCCGGCTGATGCGGCGCTGGATGAAGGCCGGCCGCACCTACCACCACCTGCTCGACCCGCGCACGGGCGAGCCGGTGGACAACGGCATCGACGCCGTCACGGTGATCGCCGGTCGGGCGTGGTGGGCCGAGGTGCTCGCCAAGTCGGCGCTCGTCGCCGGCATGCCAGAAGCGGCGGAGGTGGTGGCCCGGGGACGGGCCACCGGACTCGTGTCCGCCGGCATCGGCCACTACTACGAGCTGCCCGGTTGGGTCTCCCACGTGCAGGTCGCGTCGGCGTAAGCCGGCTCGGGGGTCCGCCCACGAGGCCGCCCACGCGGCCGCCTACGAGCTGTAGGCGGCCTCGGCGTGCTGCGTGCGGTCGAGACCTTCGAGCTCGTCCTCGTCGCTGATGCGCAGCCCGATCGTGTGCTTCAGCGCGAGGCCGAGGGCGAGCGACACAGCGAACGAGAACCCGAAGGTAGCGACGACGGCAAGGCACTGGTCGCCGAGCAGCCCGAGCCCGCCACCGAAGAAGACCCCGTCGCGGCCGGCCGAGTTCACCGAGCGATCGGCGAAGAGCCCGAGGAGCAACGAACCGAGGATGCCGCCGACGAGGTGGACGGCGACCACGTCGAGGCTGTCGTCGAGGTTGAACCTGAACTTGAGCTTTAGGGCGAGGAAGCAGATCACGCCGGCGAGGAAGCCGATCGCCACGGGCGCGAGACCCCCGACGAACCCGGCGCACGGGGTGATCGCCACGAGCCCGGCCACGGCGCCGGAACAGGCGCCGAGGGTCGTGGCATGCCCGCTGAGCACCCGTTCAAGCACCAACCAGCCGAGCATCGCCGCCGCGGCGGCGAGATGGGTGTTGACCAGGGCCTGGGCGGCGAGGCCGTTGGCCGCCAGCGCCGAGCCGGCGTTGAACCCGAACCAGCCGAACCACAAGATGCCCGTACCGAGGGCGGTGAACGGCAGGTTGTGCGGCGGCATCGCCTCGCTCGGCCAGCCCCGACGGCGCCCGAGCAGGATGACGAGCGCCAGGGCGGCAGCGCCGGCGTTGATGTGGACCACCGCCCCGCCCGCAAAGTCGAGCGCTCCCCGCTTGAACAGCCAGCCGTTCGGGCTGAACACCCAGTGGGCGACGGTCGGGTACACGACGACGCTCCACACGCCGATGAAGACGATGTAGGCCGGGAACTTCAGGCGATCGGCCGTGGCGCCCGTGATCAGGGCGGGCGTGATCACGGCGAACATCATCTGGTACGCAGCGAAGGCGAGGGCCGGGATGGCGAGTGCCGCCCCGAACCCGGGGATCTGCGCTCCCACCTGGCCGAGGCCCTTGAACCCGGCGAACGAGAGGTTCCCCAGCCAGCCGCCGGACCCACCGAAGGCCAGGCTGAAGCCGACCACGGCCCAGATCACGCTCACCAGACCCATGGCGAACACGTTCTGCATCAACATCCCGAGGACGTTCTTGGAGCGGACCATGCCGCCGTAGAAGAACGCCAACCCGGGTGTCATGAAGAGCACGAGTGCCGCCGAGACGAGCACCCAGGCTGTGTTTCCCTCCATTGCCCCCACCCCTTGCCGGCGCCGTCCCCGACGCCACGAACCGATCGCGGCGATTCGCCGTCGGAGACGTCGAGCCGGGCGAAAGATATGCATCAGATATTGCGTAGGTGTTTCGGCAGTGTGAACCGGTTCGGCCGTAGTCGTGCGGTGGCCGGGCCGTTGCGGGTCCCCACCGGGGAACCTGACCGTCCGTTGATTCAAGAAACCGTCAAGAGGCACGAGGCCAGACCCCTACGTGCCGAAGAGAAACCGTGCTTCTCGTCCCGAACCCTGGTCGCTTCCGACGCGCGCGCCGTCTCGCACGGGTAGCGGTGGTGGCGCTCGCCCAGGTGGCGACGTTCGTCGGGGTCCTGACGGCCACCCAGCTGCCGGCGGCCGCCTTCGACGCCGCCGTGGTGATCGACGCCGGTGGCGGGACCGCCGCGGGCCAGGGCATCAAGATCACCTACGGCTCGGGTCAGATGCAGGTGCTGCGCACGAACTCCGGCCAGTACTACAGCCCGACCCAGCAGCCGGGCGCTGCCACCAACAACACCGTCTTCAACGGCATCTACCTCGCCGTCGGCAGCGCCGTCATCGGTCCGTTGCACTCGGGCATCTCGGGGTCGGCCACCGGCCTGACGGCGTGGGACACCATCACCGCTACAGGCGGATCGGCCGGCCTGAGCAGCGGCACGATCAACTCGACGTTGAGCAAGACCGTCGGCGGCCTGCTCTACCAGGTGAACCTGCAGATCGGGTACACCTACCCCAACGACTTCTACACGATGACCTATGACGTCGTGGTGCCAGCGACCAACGCGGCGACCGTGAAGCTCTACCTCGGCATCGACAACTACCTGGGCGGGCTCGACACCGGTCCCGGCTTCTACCGCGTCGGCCCGACCCCGATGGTCGGCACCTACAACGCCACCGTCGTCGAGGCGATCCGCTACAGCAGCGGTCTGCCCTGGACCACCTACTACGAGGCGTTCTACGCCTGCATCTTCAAGGACGCCACCGGCTGCAAGACCACGGGCGCACCCCACATCAACAACGCCGGTGAGCTGCCGAACACCGTCAACGCGACGGTGACCAACGACGCCGCCACCGCGGTCTCGTGGAACCTCGGCACCGCCGCCGGCACCTACCGCATGGCCCACCAGATCAGCTTCACGCCGACCAAGGCCGAGATCGGTGCGCTCTACGGCGTACCGAGCATGACGCTCGGCTCGACGACGACGATGACCTACACGGTGTGGGCCTCGCCCGACGGAACGGCCCAGACCGGGTTGGCCTACACCGCCACCCTCCCGTCGGGGCTCTCGCTGGCCAACGCCACCGTCACGAACTCGTGCGGCGGCACGGTCACCAACGCGGCCGGCGGCACCCTCGCCGCCGGCGATACCACCGTCAAGCTCGCTGGCGGCACGCTGGGGCTCACCGTCGCCCGCTGCGACATCGTCGTCAACATCAACGCCGCCGCCACCGGCACCTACACGGCGAGCGCCACCGACTTCACCGCCGTCTCGACCAACCTGCTCAACCAGATGCCGAACCAGACGCTGGTCGTCACGACGCCGTCGGCCGACCTCGCCGTGAGCGCCTCGAACACGGCGATCACCCCCGGCACGAGCGGCACGGTGGCGGTGCTCGTCACGAACAACGGCCCCGGTCCGGCGCCGACGTCGACCGTCACCTACACCCCGCCGATCGGCGTCACGGTGTCCGGGACGCTGCCGGTGGGTTGCACGCTTGCTTCCGGCACCGTCACCTGCACCATCTCGTCGTCGCTCGCATCGGGTGCGTCGACCACGCTGTCGATCCCCGTCGTCGTCGCCGCCAACGCCACCCCGTCGAGCACGCTCGCCGGTGGCAACGTCACGGTGTCGACCTCGACGGCCAC
>JAYUAM010000344.1:0-1896 GCA_043741295.1 Acidimicrobiia bacterium | reverse complement strand
CTCGAACTTCCTCCGACTTGTGAGCGCTGCTCGCCTTGGTGCTCGTCGAGAGGAATTTCCCGTGTACATCAGTTGCTGGTCCGTGAAGGGCGGCAGCGGCACCACCGTGGTTGCCGCAACGCTTGCGCTCCTGTTGGCCGCCGACCCGCCGGGCGGCACCACAGGCAGTGTCCTGCTCGCCGATCTCGCTGGCGACGCGCCGGCCGTGCTCGGCCTTCCCGAACCCGTCGGCGACGGCGTGCTCGACTGGTTGTCGTCCGATGCCGACGTGTCGGCGTTGCCCTACCTCGAGCTCGATGGGGGCGGGGGGCTCGGCGTGTTACCCCGCGGCACCGGGCCGGTCCTGCGCGGCCGCAGCGACGGCGATCGCGTCCGTCTGCTCGCCGAGTCGTGGGCTGTCGGCGGGCGATGCGTGGTCGCCGACCTCGGCCTGCTCGCCCCACGCTGGCACGAGCTGGCGGCCGGTGCCACGACGTCGCTGCTCGTCATCCGCCCGTGTTACCTGGCGCTACGTCGGGCGGTCGACGCGCCGCTGCGCCCGTCCGGGGTGGTCCTCGTCGACGAGCCGGCCCGCACCCTCGGGCGCCGTGACGTGGAGGAGGTGCTCGGCGTGCCGGTGGTGGCGACGGTCGATTTCGACCCGGTCGTGGCGCGCGCCGTCGATGCGGGGTTGCTCGCCGGTCGTCTACCGCGCCACCTCGCCCGTAGCCTTCGGTCGGCAGCGTGAGCGGCGGTCGGTCGGCGGCCGCCCTCGCCCTCCTGGCCGCCGAAGTACACGCCGAGGTCACGGCCGGCCCGGGCGATCCTGGCGTGCTCGCTCGACGCCATCTCGCCCGCCTCGCTCCGCTGTTGCCCGAGTCCGAGCGATGCGGCGTCGTCGACCGTGTCGTCGCGCGCGTGCGCGGCCTTGGCGTGTTGGAGGCACTCATCGCCGACCCGACGGTGACCGAGATCCTGGTCACCGCCGGCCGGTTGGTGTGGGTCGAACGGGCCGGCGAGCTCGAGCGCGCGCCCGTCGAGCTCGCGCCGGGCGAGGCCGAGCATCTCGTCGAGCGCGTGCTCGGTCCACTCGGCGTGCGCGCCGACCGGACGACGCCCGTCGCCGATGCCCGGCTCGCCGACGGCACCCGCGTGCACGTCGTGCTGCCCCCCGTCGCGCCCGACGGCGTGTGTCTGTCGATGCGCCGATTCGCCCCGGAACCGGTGCCCATCGATGCGTTCGGCAATCGGCTCGTGGTCGACGTGTTGGAGGCAGCGGTCGGTGCCCGCCTCAACATCGTGGTCAGCGGGGCGACGTCGTCGGGGAAGACCACGCTCTTGAACGCGCTCACCGGGTTCAGCGGGCTCGGGGAGCGCATCGTCACCATCGAGGACGCCTGCGAGTTGCGCGTGCCCCGGCCGCACGTCGCCCGGTTGGAAGCGCGCGCCGCCACGGCCGACGGGCTCGGCGCGGTCACCATCCGCGATCTCGTGCGCGCCGCGCTGCGCATGCGGCCCGACCGCATCGTGGTCGGCGAGGTGCGCGGGGCCGAGGCGCTCGACATGCTGCAAGCGCTCAGCACCGGACACGACGGGTCGCTGTCCACCTGTCATGCCAACGATGCCGACGATGCGCTGCGCCGGCTCACGACGATGGCGGTGCAGGCCGGCGAGGCATTGCCCGTCTCGGTCATCGGCCGCCTGGTCCATGCCGCGGTCGATCTCGTGGTCCACGTCGAACGCGGCACGGCGGGACGCCGCGCCGTGGCGTCCATCGCCGAGGTCGGTCTTGCGTCCGACGGTTCGCCGTGCGCCCGTGTCCTCGTCGACCACGGCCAGGCGCTCGCCGTGCCCCGGCGCGTCGGGCGAACCGAACGGGGGCCGTGGTGGCCCCGTTGAGCGCTTCGACGTCGACCA
>JAYUAM010000343.1:0-1897 GCA_043741295.1 Acidimicrobiia bacterium | reverse complement strand
CGGCCATCAGCGGTCCGGGCTGGAACGCCGCCGTAGACGCCACGTTCATGATCCGGCCGTGGCCGCGCTCCAGCATCGAGGGCAGGGCGAGCCGGGTGAGCATCGTGAGGCACACGATGTTGAGGTTCATCATCTGGCGGATCTTCACGGCGTCGGCCTGGGCGAACGGTCCGAAATCGCCGTAGCCGGCGTTGTTCACCAGGATGTCGATCGGTCCGACCGTGTCGACGATCTTGCCCGCTGACTCGGCCTCCGAGAGATCCATGGCGAGCACGAGCGTGCTGTTTCCCAGTTCGCTGGCCAGGGCCGACAGCTTGTCGACGCTGCGCGCGACCAGGACCACGCGATGGCCCTTGCTGGCCAGCTGGCGGGCGAGGGCCTCGCCGATGCCGCCGGACGCACCGGTGACCACTGCAGTTGATCGATCCGTCATGACGGCTCCTGGGGTTGGTCGGCGACGCTGCCGATCGTGCGGGCCCGTCCGTGCCGGCCCGGGCGGGGCTGAGGCACTCCGCCAGGGCGGGTCTAGAGCGGGGTGTTGTCGTGCTTGCGACCGACGAGACGTTCGCGTTTGGCGCCGAGCATCTCGAGCGCCGACGCAATGACCGAGCGGGTTGCTGCGGGCTCGATGACGGCGTCGACGTAGCCGCGTTCGGCGGCGATGTACGGGTTGAGGAGGCGGCTGGCGTAGTCGGCCTCGAAGGCGGCCCGCTCGTCGGGCGTCGAGCGACGCATGAGGATAGCCGAGGCCTGCCCGGCGCCCATCACGGCGAGTTCCGCCGTCGGCCAGGCGAGGCACAGGTCGTTGCCCATGCGCTTGGAATCCATGACGATGTAGGCCCCGCCGTAGCTCTTGCGCAGGATCACGCACACTCGCGGCACGGTGGCCCGGCCGTAGGCGAACACCAGCTGGGCGCCGTGGCGGATCATGCCGCGCCACTCCAGGTCCTTGCCCGGGTAGAAGCCCGGGGTGTCGACGAGGGTGACGATCGGCAGGTTGAAGGCATCGCAGAACGCCACGAAGCCGGCGGCCTTCTGCGACGACGGTATGTCGAGCGTGCCGGCGATGGCGACCGGCTGGTTGCCGACGAGGCCAACGGGACGCCCACCGATCGTGGCCAGCGCGGTCACCACGTTCGGCGCCCATCGCTCGCGAACCTCGAGCACCTCGCCGTCGTCGACGATGGCGGCCATCACGTCGCGCACGTCGTAGCTGCCGGTGGGCAGCGTCGGGAGCAGGTCGCCGGCCTCCGGGCACAGTCGGTCGACCGGGTCGCTGCACGGCCAGTACGGCGGCTCGGCGTCGTTGTGGTCCGGCAGGTAGGCGAGCAGGTCGGCGATGGCGACCTCGGCCGCCTCGGTGTCGGGGACGACGAGCGACGCCGCGCCTGACTGACGGGCGTGCGTCATCGCTCCACCGAGCTCGTCGTTGTCGACGACGATGCCCGTGAACTCGGCCACCATCGTCGGCCCGGACACGAAGGCGTAGGCGTCAGCGGTCATGACCACTTGGTCGGCGATGCCGAGGAGCAGCGCGGGGCCCGACACGGCCGGTCCGGTAAGAGCGAACAGGATCGGGACGATGCCCGAGCAGTCGACGATGGCCCGGGCCGCCTGGCCCCAGCCATGCAGGGCCGGCATGCCCTCGACGATGTCGGCGCCGGCCGAGCCGAGGAACACCACGAGCGGGAGCCGCTCGGCAAGCGCCGTGCGGGCGGCCACGGCGAGCGTGTCGGATGCCGTCGAGGAGAGCGCGCCACGCCGTTCGGTGGCTTCGACGTCCACCCGTACGACGGCGCGTCCACCGATCTCGGACACCGCGGCGTGCACAGCGCCGGTGGCGCGGGCCCGCAGCTCCGTCGATCGCATCCGGTTCACGTTAGCGAGCGCCGGCCTG
>JAYUAM010000342.1:0-1901 GCA_043741295.1 Acidimicrobiia bacterium | reverse complement strand
AACCGCGCAGGGACAGCTGCCAGTCGAGCAGACCGCCGGGCCCTCCGGTGACGTAGTAGACGTTTCCGGCGTGCACGTCGCCGTGCAGGAGCGTGTGCGGCCCGTCATCGAGGGCGAGCAGGAAGGCATCGAAGGCCGACCACAACGCGTCGTCCGTCCACACGGCACGATCGACGAGGGCGCTGCGGTGCCCCCGTTCCATGTGCCGGCGGGCGAGGCGCGGGCCGTGCTGGCGCCAGAACCGCATCGCGCTGTGCAGCGGCGCCGGCTGCAGCCAGGCCAGCTCGCCGTACAGGCTGTCGTGCTCCCAGAACGCCGCGTGGAGCGTGGCGATCGTGTCGAGCAGGCCCGTCACCTCCTCGACGGTGACGGGCTCGGTGACGATGCCGAGCCGCGCGCCCGGTCTCGTGCCGAGGTCCTCCATCAGGATCTCGAACGATCGACCGTCGGTCGACGCGTCGATGGCGTAGACGTCGGGCTGCTCGATCGGCAACCGGGGCAGGACATCGCGATAGAGACGGACCTCTGTGGAGTACATCTCCTCGGGGAAGGCGAACTCGGCCAGGTTCCGCTTCAGAAACATCCGAGACGGCAGGCCCGCGTCTGCCCCCGGCGCGTACTGCAACGCCAGCCGGAGTCGGCTGGCGGAGCCCTCGTCCTCGGTGAGTACGGACACGGTGGCGACGTCGACCCCCGGGTGGCGGGAGCGGAGCACCCCGGTCAGGTGCGTTGCATCGATGTGACGAGCGTCGGTCACGGCTGCTCCTCGAACGCCTCGTCCGTCCACCATGGCACGAACGGCGGAAGGTCGCGCACCGTCAGCGGAAACGCCGCGGGTCGCTTCTCCCTGAACGCGTTCACACCCTCTCGAGCATCGGCCATGGCACCGAGGGCGAGCAACGCCTTGGACTCGAGCCGGTTGGCCGACATCGGATGCGGCGAGCCGAGCTGGCGCCAGAGCATCTGACGGGTCAGCGCGACGGATACGGCCGATGTGGTTCGGGCGATCTCCGTCGCGATCTCCATGGCGCGCGGCAGGACGTCGGCGGCGGGCACGAGCTCGCGCACGAGGCCGGCGGCGAGAGCCTCCGAAGCCGGGAAGATGCGGCCGGTGACCGACCAGTCCACCGCTGTGGCGATGCCGACGATGCGCGGCAGGAACCAGGTGGCACACGATTCGGGCACGATGCCGCGACGGGTGAACGGCAGACCGAACCGGGCGGAATCGGCGGCGATGCGGATGTCTGTCGGGAGGATCATCGTGATGCCGATCCCCACGGCCGTTCCGTTGATAGCGGCAACGACCGGCTTGTTCGAGGCGAAGATGCGAAGGGCGAGCTCGCCGCCCACGTCGCGAGTCCCACCGCGGAGCGGCTTGAACCCGGCGCGGTCGGCGTCGTAGCCGCCGGACCCTACCGACAGGTCGGTACCGGCCGAGAAGAACTCGCCGGCCCCTGTGATCACCACGGCGCGCACGCCGTCGTCGCGGTCGGCGAGTGCGAACGCGGCGAGCAGCTCGTCGAGCACCGGGTAGGTGATCGTGTTGCGGGCCGCGGCCCGGTCGATGGTGATCACCATCACGCGATCGTCAGTTTCGACGCGAAGCTCGTTGAAGTCGTCGGTCATGGACGTTGCTCCCGTGGTAGGCCGAGGACGTTCTCGCCAAGAATGTTGCGCTGGACCTCGGAGGTGCCTGCGTAGATCGTGCCAGCGACGGCGTTGTAGGCCACGCCGAGCCACGAACCGCTCGTGTTTGGTGAACCCGGGTCGTCGGTGCGGTAGGCCCGCAGCGGCCCGCGTCCGTCGACCACCAGGGCGTCAGGGCCGAGCACGTCGAGGGCGAGGCGAGTGACCCGCCGATGATGCTCGCTCCAGTACAACTTCGAGATCGACGCCTCGGG
>JAYUAM010000341.1:0-4682 GCA_043741295.1 Acidimicrobiia bacterium | reverse complement strand
CTCGCGTCGCCGCCGGGCTGTCGGATGGGCTCGCCTATTGCGCCGTGCTGCTCGACCCCGAGCTCGTCATCGACTGGGTCAGCCCCGTCGCCCGGCAGATGGTCGGCTGGGCACCGGCTGAGCTCGTCGGCCAGAACGCCCTCGATCTCATCCACCCCGGCGACATTGCGTGGGTGGCGAGGCTGGCGCACGCCGAGGTCAACGCCCTGGCCTTCGGCGAGGACCCGGCCGACCGATCGACGAACATGGTGCGCATCCGGGGCGCCGACGGCTCCTACCGCTCGCTCGAGTTCGCGGTGAACAACCAGGTCGCCAACCCGGCCGTGCATGGTTACGTGCTCATGTTCCGTGACGCAACGGAGCAACGGCTGACGATCGAGGTCTTCGAGCGCCTGGCCAAGGGTGAACCGGTCGGTGCCGTGGTGAGCGTCGTCGCCACGCTGCTCGCTTGGCAGCTTCCCGGCAGCCGCGTGCGGGTGTGGGCGCGCGACGTGGCCGGCAACGAACCGGTGACCGAGATCGCGCCGACGGATCCGAGCGTGGCGGTCGACGATCCGCGTCGACCGCCGGTGGCGTTCGAGTTGAACCGTGCTGGTCACGTCGTGGCCGGCATCGTCGTCCATGTCGCCGGGGCGAGTGCGGTGACCGAGCTCTGCCGCCATGTCGTCGAACGGGCCACCGGTTTCCTCAAGCTCGCGCTGGCGCGCGACGCCGACGCCGCGCGGTTGCGGTCCGCGGCCCAGACCGACGCGCTCACCGGCGTGTGGAACCGCGCCGGCCTGTCCGAGGCGCTCGCCCGCCCGGCGGAGTCCGAACGGAGCGGTGTGGTGGCCGTGCTCTACATCGACATCGACAACTTCAAGCTGGCCAACGATCGGTGGGGTCACGTGGCCGGCGATGCGGTGCTCGTGGAAACCGCGAACCGGTTGCGCCGCTGCATGCGACCGCAGGATGTGATCAGCCGGCCGGGCGGCGACGAGTTCGTCGTCGTGTGCGACGACCTGCCCGACGCCGGCACCGCCCGGGCGCTCGCTTCGCGCGTCGTCGCCGCGCTCGCCGCTCCGGTGGTGGCGGGCGATGGCGAGATCGCCTGCGCGGCCAGTGTCGGCATGGCGATCGGGGTGCCGGCCGACGACCTCAACACGCTGTTCGCCCACGCCGACGAAGCGCTGCTCGAGGCCAAGCGCACCGGCAAGGCCCGCCTCGTCACCTACGGTCAACGGCCCAGCGACGACTGACCTGCCGGCCGCGGGTCGCCCTTCGCTGGCCGCGGGTCGCAGGTCGCCGTTCGCGCCTACACGACAAACGGCACGGCGTCCGTCAGCGCGGCGAGGCGGTGGGCGAGTTCGGCATCGTCCGGCGCCGTGATGTTCACGTGCCCGAGTTTGCGACCGGGTCGCGCCGACTTGCCGTAGACGTGCAGGTGGGTGCCCGGCACGGCCAACACGGTCGAGCGGTCGGGAAGCCCGCCGACCGCATTCAGCATCGCGGTGACGCCGAGTGCCGATGGATCGCCGAGCGGGAGGCCGCACACGGCGCGGACGTGTTGCTCGAACTGACCGGTCACCGCCCCGTCCATCGACCAGTGCCCGCTGTTGTGCACGCGGGGCGCCAGCTCGTTGGCCACCAACCGACCGTCGTGCTCGAACAGTTCGATCGCCAGCACCCCGACGTAGTCCAGCGCTTCGAGTACCCGATGGGCGAGGTCGACCGCCTGCTCGCCGAGGGCGCGCCGGGCGGTGTCGTCGCCAAAGGGGGCCGGCGCGAGCGTGCGGCGCAGGATCCCGTGCTCGTGCTGGTTCTCGACGAGCGGCCAGCAGCGCGTCTCGCCGTCGACGCCGCGGGCGGCGACGATCGACAGTTCGCGCTCGAAGCGAACGATCCCTTCGACGATCGGGTCGGGCAGTTCGGCGCGGGCGGCGGCCAAGGCGTCGTCGGTCCTTGCAAGCCGGTTCCCGCGCCCGTCGAAGCCGCCGCGGCGCGATTTCACGATCGCCGGGGCGCCGGTGACCTCGTCGTCGAACGGCGCCGTCGCGATGCCGAGCCGGCGCAGGAGGCGCTTCTCGAGCCACCGATCCGCCGACGTCGTGATCGCATCCGGGTTCGGTCGCACCGGAACGCGCTCGGCGAGCCAGGCGAGGGCCGCCGGTGGGACGCCCTCCAACTCGACCGTCACCACGTCGCAGGTGGCCAGTACGGCGAGGGCGGCCGGGTCGTCGTAGGCGGCGGGGATCACCTGGGCCACCGGCCCCGCCGGTGGGTCGGGCGCCGGCTCGACGACGACACAGTCGACCCCGAGCGGGTGGGCGGCCAGGGCGAGCATCCGGGCGAGCTGGCCCCCGCCGAGGATGCCGAGCCGCGTGCGACGCGACGGGGCCGGCGCGGGCGAGGTGGACGACGACATGGCGCGGGCGGTTGGTCAGCCGGCCGGGTGGCGCGGATCGGGGTCGGCGATCACGGCGGCGGTCTGCGCCTCCCGCCACGCCCGCAGTCGCTCACGCAGGTCGGGCCGGTTGACCGACACGATCGCGGTGGCGAGCAGCGCGGCGTTCGCCGCGCCGGCGGTGCCGATGGCGAGCGTGCCGACGGGCACGCCTTTGGGCATCTGCACGATCGAGAGCAACGAATCCATGCCGTTCAGCGCCCGCGACTGCACCGGCACGCCCAGCACGGGCACGACGGTGTTCGCCGCCAGCATCCCGGGCAGATGCGCCGCTCCTCCGGCGCCAGCGATGATCACCTCGACGCCACGCCCCTCCGCCGACGAGGCATAGTCGGCGAGCAGCTGGGGCGTGCGGTGGGCCGAGACGATGCGCACCTCGTGGGGCACGCCGAGCTCGACGAGCACCGACTCGGCGGCGGCCATCGTCTCCCAGTCGGAGCGCGAACCCATCACGAGCCCGACAAGCGGCGCGGCCAGCGCTCGAGCGACGGCGAGCGGCGGGTCGTCGGCGGTCGTCATGCGCCTACACGTATCACGCGCGACCGGTGCTCGCGTCGGACGGCGACGACGGGCGGTAGGCGCCGTCGCGGTCGAGGAAGCGGCGGTGCCAGCGCCCGGGCGTGAGGGCGACGGCACGAGGTTCGTCCTCGAAGAGCCAACGGCCGAAGTTGCGGCGGGTCCAGTCGTTCAGCCCGGCGATGCGGACCGAGCCGCGGGCGCCGCGCTCGTGGCGCAGCACGCGTCCGAGCGCCATCGACATGCGATGGTCGGCCACGAGCTCGCGCCGGACGGCCGTGCGGTAGTGGGCCAGGACGGTGGCGGGGTCCGCCGCATTGCCCGCCGGGTCACCCGTCGGGCCGGCGGCGAGCACCGCCTCGGCGGCGGCGATCCCGGTGAACAGCGCCTGACCGATGCCTTCGCCGGTGAGCGGGTCCGTAGCGGCGACGGCGTCGCCGACGAACATCACCCGGCCGGCACCGGTGATAGCGGTGTCGATCCGTGCCGGGATCGGCCACGCCAGGTGCCGGTCCTCGAGCACGGCGTCGGGGCCGAGGGCCTCGCGCACGTGCGGGCGCTGCAACAGGTCGGCCCACAGCGGGGCCATGTCCTGGATGCGACGGTGGCCATCGCGCAGCACGCCGAACCCGATGTTCACCCGACCGTCGGGGAGCGGGAAGCTCCACGCGTAGCCGGGCAGCAGGTCGCGGTCGAACCACACCCACAGGCGCTCCGCCGCGGAACCCGTGACCCCGTGGGCGTACTGGCGGAAGGCGTGCCAGTCACCGAGGTAACCCTCGGGCGCGAGCCCGAGATGCTTGCGCAACGGGCTCCACATGCCGTCGGCGCCGATCACGAGGCGGGCATCGATGATCCCGATGCCGTCCACCGTGAGGCGCACGTGGTCGCCGCTGTCGACGGCTCCGGTCAGCGCGTGACCGTCGCGGATCTCGGCACCCACGGCGCGGGCCCGGTCGACGAGCGCGGCGTCCAATTCTCGGCGCGGGGCTACGGCGCCGTACAGACCGCGGCCGGAGGGGAACGGGAACTCGACGGTGCGCCCGGACGGTGATCGCACCCACGCCGAACCGACCGGCGTGAAGGACGGCATCGTGGTGAGATCGAGACCGAGGTGTTCGAGGTGGCGCAGCGCTCCCGTAGTGAGGCCGTCGCCACAACACTTGTCGCGAGGGAAGACGGCCTTGTCGACGACGAGCACCCGTCGTCCGGCCCGGGCGAGGGTGATGGCCGCCGCCGTGCCGGCCGGACCGGCGCCCACGATCGCCACCTCCACGGCAAGCCCGGTCGCCGGGCGCGGTGACGCCGGCGGCAGCTCCTCGGGCATGCGACCAGGCTACGGGACGCATGCGCCGCCAGCTCAGCCGGCGAGCGGACTACCGGGTCGGCGGACCGCGCACGCGCACGGCCGGGCGCGTACCATCGCCCGTCGTGGACACCAGTGGATCGGAAGGCGAGCGCCGCAGCCTGGCGGGTCGGGTCGTACTCGTCACCGGGGGCGCCTCCGGCATGGGCGCGGCCACCGCGCGGCTCCTCGCCGCCGACGGCGCATCCGTGGTACTCGTCGATCTCGATGGCGACCGCGCCGCCGCAGTCGCCGCGGAGATCGGGGCTGACGCGCCGGTGGTCGGCGACCTCGTCGATTCCACCTTCTGTGACGCTGCGGTCGCCGCCGCGGTCGGGCGTCATGGTCGCATCGACGGCCTCGTCAACGCCGCGGGCA
>JAYUAM010000340.1:0-4683 GCA_043741295.1 Acidimicrobiia bacterium | reverse complement strand
GGCCAGCAACGGTCCAACATGTGGAAAGCCCCGACCCGGCGGGTTGACGGCGGCCGACGTCGCTGGCGCATCCTGAACGTCGGGGGACCCGTGGGGGGATTCTGCGGGCGACATCCATCTGCGGGCGGCAGACAGCGGGCGGTTTTCCATTGCGGGCGGCAATCGGGAGGTTCCGATGCACGCACCCACCGCAACCCGGTCAAGCCACGGCAGTTCGATCCGACCATCGGCACGTCGTCGTCGACACCTGTTCATGGCCTACGTCGCCCTCATCGTGGCCGTCGATGTCGGCGTGTACGGCGCGCCGGTGTCGGTCGGTTAGAACGCTCGCGATCGAGCGGGGCGCCAGCGCGCGTTCGAGGTCCGCACGCTCGACGGTTCGGAGAACAACCGGGCACACGTACGATGGGGGCGCGCCGGCACGAACTACCGCCGCCTGGCTCCCGCCCACTTCGCCGACGGTGTCGCTCGCTCGTCGACGGACCGAGTCCCAGGTACGTGAGCAACCGCGTCTTCAACGACATCGGCCAGAACGTGTTCTCCGAGAACGCCATCTCGCAGTGGGGTTGGGATGGGGGCAGTTCCTCGACCACGACATGGGCCTGCGTGACGAGACGCCCGCCGAGCCAGCGGCAATACCGTTTGTCGCCGACGATCCGCTCGAAGCGTTCACCAACGACCTCGGCCAGCTCGCCTTCCTGCAGAGCCTCAGCGCCGAGCGGCAGGTCGTCACCGCCACGCGTCGCACGCCGCTGGCGGCGCGGCTCCGGGCGATCTACGGCGATGTCGGGACGGTCGACGCGTTCGTCGGCATGGTGTCCGAGGCGCACGTGCCCGGCACCGAGTTCGGGGAGCTGCAGCTGGCGATCTGGACGAAGCAGTTCACCAGCCTGCGAGACGGCGACCGCTTCTTCTACGCCAACGACCGCACGCTGCCCGAGCTCGAACGGTTGTACGGCGTCACCTACCAGCACACGCTCGCCGACCTCATCCAACTGAACAGCGACGCCACGGTGCCCGCGAACGTCTTCGTCGTCGGGTAGGCCGGTCGATCAGGGGGCCGCGCCTCGGCGTGTGGGGTCACCCGGTCCGGGTCAGGCCGTCGAGCCAGTCGACGGCGGCCTTCCACGCGCCGGACTTCGGGTCGAGATGGGCGAAGTGGTCCTCGTGCGGCACGACCACGAGGTCGACGGTGTCGCCCGCCGCATTCGTCCGCGCCGCGTACGCCGTCGACTGGTCGGGCGGTACGACCGTGTCGTCTGCGCCCGTGACGACGAGCTGTCGCACACCGATTGGCACGAGCGCCGCAGGGTCGGCGACGCGGTAGTGGTCGGGCACCTGCGTCGGCGACCCGCCCATGACCGAGTCGACGGCCCCGCCGCCGAGCCCGTCGCGCGAGCCAGCGGCGAGATCGTTGACGCCGGCCTGCGTCACCGCGGCCGTGGGGCGCAGCTTCGGCGACGCGCCGACGGCGCCGTCGGGCAGCCGGTGCCGGGCGGCCAACCACAGGGCGAGCGTGCCCCCGGCCGAGTGCCCGACCGTGACGACGCGATCGAGGACGAGACCCTCGTTGCCGGCGACTTCGACGAGCAGATCGGCGCCCGCCGCCACGTCGGTGAACGTGTTCGGCCACCCGCCGCCGTCGCCGACGGCGCGGTAGTCGAGGTTCCACACGGCCCAGCCGCGCGAGACGAGATCGGCCGCGACCCGGTCCTCCAGGCTGCGGTCGTAGCCCGCCTGCCAGTACCCGCCGTGCACGAGCACGACGACACCGTGCGGGACACCCGCCGGTCGCAGCAGGTCGGCCACCTGCGCCTTCGCCGGTCCGTAGGCGTGGGACGTCTTGGTGGGTGCGCTCGAGAGAGGAGACGCCGCGGCCCGCGCGGCGCCCGAGGTCGTCCTCGTGGTTCGTCGACCACATCCGACGAGGACGCCCAGCGCGACGACGCCGGCGAGACCGAACACGGACCGCCGTCCCAGGCGAGCGACGTCGACCACGCCTTCGGCGGCGCGGGACAGTTCGGACGGGGCCATGGTGTTCGTCCGGAGCGGCCTGCCGATCCGGATGACGGTCAGCGTGGGGCCACCAGCGTCGGGAGCAGCGCGGCGGCGACCTCGGCCGGGCGCTCCTCGTGGGAGAACAGGCCGGCACCTTCGACGACGGTCAACCGGGCGTCGGCGAACGTCCCGACCATCTCTTTGGCCCAGGCGAGCGGGAAGAACGGGTCCTTCTCGCCCCACACGAGCTGGACCGGCACGCCGATCCGGCCGTGCACCGCGGCGAGGTCGCGAACGTGTTGGACGTCGAAGCTGCGCAGGAGGCGGACGGCGGCGTCGCGGCGCGCCGGGAGGTCGTGCAGCGGCTTGAGGAAGAACTCATCGAACTCGCCGTCGAGCAGGGACGCATCGGCGAAGGCGGCGCCGAACACGAGCGGGTTGCGACGAAGACGCCGTTGACCGCACACCCACCCGAGCGCGCCGCCGACGCCGGGCAGGTGCCGTATCGCGATGAACGACTTGAACCGCCAGCTCAACCCGTGGGGCTGTTCGGTGTTGATCAACCCCATGGCGCGCAGACGCGTGTCGCCGGCGACGGCATGTCGGGCGATCATCCCGCCGCTGTCGTGCCCAACCACCGCGACGTCGTTCAGTTCGAGGAGGTCGAGCACGCGCCGGACGCTCTGGATGTGGGTGTCGACCGTGATCGTCGTGTCGGCGGTGAAGCGGCTGGAACCGGCGCCCGGCAGATCGATCACGTGGCACGTGACGTGCTCGGCGAGGTGGGGGAGCAGCGTGCGGAACGTCGCGCCACTGACCGGCCAGCCGTGGACGAAGAGCACATCGGGCCCGCTGCCGACGCGACGGTAGGCAACCTCGCCCGCCCCCACGTCGAGGAAGCGGTCGGGCTCCCGGCGGAACAGATCGGCGGCTCCCGCCGCGGTCAGGGTTGTCATCAGATCCTCCGACAGTTTGTAGTGGTCACTACGAAACTGTAATCGCAGTGACCACTACGATCAAGCCCGATGGGACACAGGCACAGCAGGGAGGAGATCCTCGCCGGGGCGCTGGCCGCCGCGTTCGAGGTCGGGCTGAGTCAGCTCACGTACGGTCGCGTGGCCAAGCACCTCGGCATCAGCGACCGCATCGTCGTCTACTACTTCCCGAGCAAGGACGACCTCGTGAGCGAGGTCCTGGTCTCGATGGGCAGTCAGCTCCAGCAGACGCTCGCCCCCGCGTTTGCTACACCCAGGGCCGATCATGTCGCGCTCGTGCGCGCCGCCTGGCCACTGCTCGCCCGCCCCGCCGCCGACCCGATCTTCGCTCTCTTCTTCGAAGCGAACGGGCTCGCCGCCGCCGGGCGTGATCCCTTCCGGACCGTGGTGCCACAACTCGTGGAGACCTGGATCGCGTGGGCGGCCGGGCTCACCAAGGGCACCGCCCGGCAACGCCGCATCGAGGCCGAGACGGCCATCGCCGTGATCGACGGCCTGCTGCTCCTGCGCCAGCTCGGCGGTCCCGAGGCGGCCGATCGCGCCGCCCGCAGACTCGGCGTGCGTTGAGCCCGGATGAGGGCGGGTTCGCTGCGCCGACGGTCGGACCGACGCTCTCAGACCTGGATCACGCGCGCGTCTGTTTCGAGGCGAGCGAGAAGGTGATGCAGGTCGCCGGGGTCGGACGTGAGCACGGCGACATCGCCGTGACGTGCGATGCCAGCCGCGGCGACGGCCAGTGACGCATCGACGATGTCCGCCGTACCTCGGTGCCCGGCGCAGGACCCGACACGCCGCTCGTCGCCGTCTCGCGATCAGGAGTCGACGCGACGGGCGTCGTCGCCCTCGGCCCGAGTGACCTGCTCCATGCCTGGGACTGAACGAGCACGCCGTGGCGGGCGGTGGTGACCCGCCCGATGCGCTCAGCGGGCCACCGGCCAGTCACGTAGTAGTTGGACAGCCGGTCGAGTTGCGCTCGGCCGACGTCCTCGGTTTGCTCGTCCGGATGCGTACGCAGCATCGGTCGGGGGACGGGTCGAGTGTTGCCTCGAGACCTCCTCCGCCGCTCTCGAGCAGGCCCTCGATGAGCGCGAGGTTCATGCCACAGACGAGGTCGGTGTACTCGCGCGCCAGAGAGTGGAAGGGGCAGTTGGCGAGCGTCAGACCGGCGGGGTCGGCGCGGGGTTCGTAGCCGCTCTCGGTCAGAACGGTCGTGGTCTCGGCGAGGAGCTTCGCTCGGTTCGGTCGGGCGCCCGCTCGTCGACGCACGTCGTCGCCGAGCAACCGGCCTCGATCGCGGGCGACGCGCGCGAGGGCGTCGGTCGCCGGCAGACCGTCGCGTTGTGCGTCGGTGACCGCTCGGGCCAGGAGATGACTGGCGAGGTCGTAGCGGCGGGCAGGGAGGCTGACGCTCCACTCGCGGGCGGAGCGGCGGAAGAGCTTGGCGGGACGGCCGGCGCCGGGGCCTGTGCGGCCGGGCGGCCGGGCGAACTCGACATCGAGGAGACCCTCGGCGACGAGCTTGTCGAGGTGGAACTTGGCGGTGTGGCGGGCGACTCCGATCGCCTTGGCGGCCTGCTCACGGTTGACCGGAGACGCCTGGGAGGCGACGTAGCGGTACAGCGCCCGGCGGATCGGGTCGGCCAGGGCGCCGACACTGACGATGTCGGTGTCGCTGCCAGCGTCGCCAGCG
>JAYUAM010000339.1:0-4683 GCA_043741295.1 Acidimicrobiia bacterium | reverse complement strand
GTGTCGGTGACGCCGGCCCGCTCGAACGTGGCCGCCATCGTCTCGGTGAGCACGAACCCGGGCTCGACGTTGACGACGGCGATGTTGTGGCGTCGTCCCTCCTGGGCGATGACGTTGGCCATTCGATTCAGCGCGGCCTTGCTCGCCCCGTAGGCCGGCCCGTTCTCCGGCAGCCCGAGGTCGCGAACCTCGTTGGTTAGGGGCCGCAGCTGAGCTTCGCCCGAGGTGACGTTGACCACGACGCCACCGCCCCGGCTGACCATCGACGACCAAAACCCCTGGATGAGCATGAGCGGCGCGGTGACGTTGACCGCGAAGTGCTTCTCCCACTGCTCGCGCGTGAGATCGGGAACGTGCGTGAACAAGGCTCTACCGACGGTGTAGGCGGCGTTGTTGACGAGCACGTCGGCGCCTCCATGGGTCGCGAGCACCGTCGAGACGATGCGGTCGAGGTCGTCCGACGAGGCGACATCGGCCCGGACCACCGTGGGGGCCAGGCCGACGGCACCGACGGCTGCCGCCGTCTCGCCCAACGTGCCCGGAGTGCCGGGGCGGGCATCCTCGGTCCGGGCGACGAGCACGAGCTGCAGGCCGCGTCGGGCGAGTTCGATCGCGGCCTGCTTGCCGATGCCCCGGCTGGCGCCGGTGACGACCGCCACCTTGCTCGTGATGGCCATGATCCTCCTTCGACTCGGTGAACGAGCAGGACGGGCGATTCAGTCGAAGAGCTCGATGACGCTGCCGCGGAGCGACTCGTTGAGGACCTTCGCCTGCGCGTCGAGATGCATGTGCCACAGCTTCTCGGCGCCCGCAGCGTCTCCGACGCGGACGAGGGCGATCACCTTGCGTCGGGCTCGCTCGGCGTCACGCTCGAGCTTCGCGCTGTCGTCGTGTGGCGTACGCGCGTAGCTGAGCGCAGCCCGGCGCAGGATGTGCTCGAGCATCGTGGTGATCAGCACGAGCGTCTCGCTCTCGGTCATCGCGACGAGTCGAGCGTTGAAGTCGCTGAACTGCTCGGGACGGTGGGCAGGGTCGAGATCGTCAAGGAGCCGTTCGAGCTCGTCGGCACAGCGTTGGCGGTCGCGTCGCTGGGCGACGAGACGCGCCGCGGGCGCTTCGACCATGACGCGGACATCGAGCACGTCGAGCAACGTCGTCCCGCGATGCTGGAGGACGAGTCCCGCGTAGCGGGCCGCGGCATCGGGGCTCGGTTCGAGCACCCGGGCACCACCACGCGCGCCGCGCCGCACGATGATGAGACCTTCCGACTCCAGGATGCGAAACGCCTCGCGCAGCGTCGGACGCGAGATGGAGTACTCCTCCATCAGCGCGGTCTCGGTCGGCAGGGCGTCGCCCTGCCGAAGGTCACCGCGGACGATCTGCTTGCGGACGTGGGCGGCGACGAGCTCGGCGGTCTTGGGCACCCGCACATCGACCGGCCCGTTCGGGGACGTGTTGCTCAGCCGCCTCGTCATGACCGTCCCGAGGGTACCGCTCGTCGGGGGCGCCGATGCGGGGACCGCCACATCGTCTCTCACGGCGCCGCCGCCGTGGCGGGCGCCGTCGCAGCCGGAGTCGCGGCATCGTGGGCGGCGAGCAGCGGGGCGAGTCGTGTGCACACCGTGCGAACGTGCGCGGCAACGGTCGCCTCGGGCATGCCGGCGATCGAGGCCCAGAGGAACACGGTGTCGACCGGCGCGCCCGCGGTCTGGCGCATGATGCGCTCGGCGACGTGCTCGGGAGTGCCGTACGCGATCGAGTCGAGCGGGCCGCGGGACTCGGTGCGCGAGCGCAGCCGTTCCGGGTCGACCGGCCGGGGGATCGGCTGGCCGGTGCCCTCGACCATGTGCCGACGGTAGGAGTCGAACTGGGCGGCGACGTGACGGGCCACGAGTGGCCAGTCGGCCTCGGGGTCGTCGGACACCCATCCGTTGACGCCGCCGGCCATGCGGCCCGACGTCGGGTCGTGTCCGGCCTCGACGAGGCCATCGTGGTAGACGGGCCACAGCGCCGCGTCCGCCGTGAGCAACGATTCGCCGAGCAGGCCGGCGCGCCGCGCACCCTTGGGCCCCTGGTACCCCATCCAGATCGGCACCCGTGGCTGCACCGGGCGCGGGGTCACGCGCGTCCACAGGTCGCGCAGCTCCCGGGCACATCCGTCCGTGGCGGCGTAGCGGCGGCCCATCGACGCGCCGTACAGCTCGAACTCCGGCACGCGGTAGCCCGCGCCGATGCCGAGGTCGAGACGTCCCGCGCTGACGAGGTCGACGATCGCCGCCTGCTCGGCGAGCTCGACGGGATGGTGCAGGGGGGCGATGACGATCGCCGTGCCGATCCGGACGCGTGACGTGCGCGCCGCGACGGCAGCAGCGAAGGTGAGCGGTTGCGGCAGGTAGCCGTCGTCGAAGAGGTGGTGCTCGCTCAGCCACACCGAGTCCGCCCCGAGGGCCTCGGCCTCCTCGCACATCTCGAGGGTGAAGCCGTAGAGCCGCGATGGGTCGTGCGGCTCGTCGGGCGGGTTGCGGAGATCGAAGTAGAGCCCGACGCGCACCGTGCCGTCCTGTTCAGTCGTCGGTGCGCAGGGCGATGCCCTGGGCGTTGAAGAAGAAGCCCCCAGCGGTGATCAGCGCGGTTCGCGCGCCGCCGACCTGGCGGTCGCCGGCCCGACCCTGCAGCTGGTGGATCGCCTCCCGCAGGTGGCCGGAGGCCTGCGTGCCGCCTTCCGAGAGCGACCCGCCGTGAGGGTTCACCGGCAGGCGTCCGTCGATGAGGATGCGTTGCTCGTCGGCAACCCAGTGGTCCTGCAGGAAGTCGCCCGCCTCGCCCGGGCCGCAGAACCCGACGTTCTCGAACCAGTTGAGGGTGATGACGGTGAACCCGTCATAGGGGAGGTACACGTCGGTGCCGTCGATCCAGAAGTCGGTCTTTGCCCGCAGGGCGTCGGCGACGACGTGTTGTCCATGGCGGCGGAGCCCGGGCGCCTGGTCCTCCTCGTTGCCGTCGGTCATGCCGAGCGTCACGCCGTTGACCAGCACCGGGGGGAGCGGGAGGTTGCGCGCCCGCTCGGTGGTGGTGACGACGAAGGCGTCGGCGCCGTCGACCGGGACGTCCATGTCGAGCAGGCACAGGGGCCACCGGATGATGCGCGCGCCGAGGTAGTCGTCCATCGACATCGGCTCACGCATCGCCGCCGCCGGGTTCTTGGCCGCGTTCGAGCGGTCGTTGATGGCGACGAGTCCGAACCGCTCCTTCGGGACACCGAACTCGTGCATGTAGCGCGAGGCCCAGGCGGTGTAGCTGGCGGCGCCGGCAATGGTGTCGGGGCCGGGTCCAGGGCCCGCACCGACGGCACCAGTGCGCCGGAAGGGATCCTTCAGCGACGAGAGGGTGTTCCAGGGCAGCCGGTAGGCGGCGTGGTAGCAGAGCACGGTGTCGGCCAGGCCGGCGTGCACGGCGGCGACCGCCGCGGCGACGTGGTTTCCGAACGGGATCATCGGGTTGGCGAACCAGGTGATCTCGGGGATGCCGAGCGTCGCCTGGATCTCGGCCGCGGATGGGTTCGTCCCGCAGATGCCGTCCACGTCGGCCGCGGTCAGGCCGCATTGGCGCAGCACCGCCGTGCAGGCCTCGACCGCGAGGGAGAGCTGGCTGCGTCCCGAGTTCCGGGCGACGAAGCCCGTGGTCGCCGCGCCGGCGAAGGCGACGAGGTCCTTGGCGGGGTTGCGCGAGTTGGTCACCGCTCGGCGTCGATCCGGAAGACGGGCACGGGCACGCCCCCCCGCTCGATCCAGTCGAGCCGAACGCGCCGGCCGATGACGATCTCGTCGAGCGTCGACCCCACGATCGTGCTCGTGAAGCGCAGCCCTGGTTGCTCGTCGAGCTCGACCGTGACGACCGGATGCGGCGAGTCGTAGGTGACGCCCGCCGCCGGTGGCCCCTGGTGGAGGAACATGACGAGGTGGATCATTCCGCGCCCGTCGACCTCGGTCAGCGCGATGTCGGTCGACCAGCACCTCGGACAGATCGGCTTCGGCGGGTGGTGCCAGCGGCCGCACGACGTGCACCGGTTGAGCAACAGCCGCCGTTCCAGGCGCGCTCGATAGTGGGCCGCCGAGTCGTGGGTCACCGGCTGGCCGGCAAACAGCTCGACGAGCTCGATGTCGTCCACCGGTTTCACGGGTCGTCGAGGATCGTCGTTCGGACGGGTCAGCGCTCGAAGAGCATCGAGGCGTTGGTGCGCATGATGCGCACCTTGGTCGCGTCGTCGAGCGGGTCGAGCAGCTTCTCGAAGTCGGCCGGGTTGGCGATGCCCTCGGCGTGCGGGAAGTCGGAGCCCATCACGAGGCACCGGTCGTCGCCGCCGAGGTTGTCGACGATCCACGGGATGTCGTCTTCGGGGTAGGGCGCCACGCGCACGAACTGCTTGAAGATGTTCGATGGCCGCTCCTTGAGCGGCCCTCCGATCCACGGCCCGTTGCGCCCCATGCCCCGGCTCTTGTCCATGTGGACGACCACGTGCGGCACCCAGCTCGCGCCGTGCTCGGCGATCAGGACCCGGAGGTTCGGGAAGCGACCGAAGAGGTTGTCGAAGATCAGTGCCGACACCGTGTCGATCACGGGCCGCTCGCCGTACACGTTCATCCACTGCCACGCCGACATGTGCCACGACGCCGGATCACTGCT
>JAYUAM010000338.1:0-1905 GCA_043741295.1 Acidimicrobiia bacterium | reverse complement strand
CGTCGTTGCGGTTGCGTCGGGCGAAGCGCTCCGCCAACGAGGTGAGCCGGGGCACGCCGACGGTGACGAACAGGATCCTGCCCTTGGCGTCGTACGTCTTCGCGTTCGTCACGTTGATGCGCGACTGGGCGTCCTGCGCGTCGCCCGGGGTGAACGCGAAGAACGGCACCTGGGTCGCCGAGTCGACCAGGATCGCCAACGGCCCGAGCAGGGCGACGACCACGAGCGCCAACGGCCACCAGCGGGCGGGAACACGCGCCCGCTTGCCCGACGGCGGTGCGTCGGAAGGGACCGCTGCCACGGGCGCCGTCGCCGAGACGGGCACGGGCACGGGCACGTGCCATTCGACGGACGCGGACGGCAACGCGGACGCGGACGCGGACAGCGACGCGGGCGGCGACGCGTCGGGCGGCGCTACCGAGGCGATGGCCGTCCAGCCCGGGAGCTCGACCGGTGGCGCGAGGGGCGACGCCGTCGGCGACGCGGTGGGCGGGGTGCCCAGGGTCCGCTCGGGTGGCGACGGTACGATCGGGTCCAGCGTGTTTACCTCTGATCTCATGTTCTGGGCGGCGGCCATCGCCGCCGGCGCCGTCGTGACCCTCGTCGTCATCGACCGGCGCGAGCCTGCCAGACGCCGGCCGGTGGTTCCACGCGGCCCGGCTGGGCCGGGCGGTGTGGTCGACGAGGCCACCGCGCGCGATGTCGCGCTTCCCCGACGATCGGTCGCGATCCACGAGCTGGCGACGCGGCCCTACCGTCGCACCCCGCTCTGGCGACGACTGTTCGCCATCGTCGGGCTCGGTGCCATCGGCACCGTGCTCGGCACGATCCTGGCCATCGTCGTCACCGCCGCGATCGTCGGCTTCATGCTCTTCGTTGCCGCCGCCTCGCGATGATGGGCGTGCCGTCGCGTCGGGACGTGGCGATCGCCGGACACTCCGGCGACGAGGTGACGGCGCGGGCCGGACTCGGCTCGGGCGACGGCGGCGTTCGGGCCAGCGCGCTCACTGCCCTGGCCCGGCTCGAACTGCTCGATGACCGGGACGTCACGGCCGCCTTCGGTGACGCCTCTCCGGTGGTGCGGCGCCGGGCCTGCGAGCTGGCCGCCCACCGACCGGGCATCGATCTGTTGCCGGCACTCGACGACCTCGACGACACCGTCGTCGAGATCGCCGCCTTCGCCTGTGGCGAGCGGGGCGCCGAAGGCGCAACGGCCGAAGTGGTCGCCCGCCTTGCCGCGCTCGCCGTCGATCATCCGGACGCGCTCGTGCGCGAGGCCGCCGTTGCCGCGCTCGGCGCGCTCGAAGCGCCGGCCGGCCTTCCGGCGATCCTGGCCGCCACGCGCGACAAGCCGGCCATACGCCGCCGGGCGGTGATCGCCCTCACCCCGTTCGAGGGGCCCGAGGTGACCGCCGCGCTGGAACGCGCCCGAGGTGACCGCGACTGGCAGGTGCGCCAAGCCGTCGAAGACCTGGCCTGACGACGGGTCGTCTGGACGTTTCAGACGCAGCTGCCGAGGGTCGCCCACAGGATCGAACCGCCGGCCCGCAGGCCGCACATGATGTCGACCGGCACGGCAATCGGCCCGCTGGCCAGATCGTCGACCTCGAGCCGGCTGTCCCCGTGGACGATGACCACGGCGCCGCCGTTCCCACTGAAATCGACCGAACTGAAGGTGTCGCTCGCCGCCCCCGTGGACGTTTTCGTCGTTCCGTCGAGCTGGCGGACGGTCACCGTGTCGGGCGGTCCGAAGGCCCACGTCGCCAGGTCGCCCCAGTCCGAGAGCGATGTCGGCCCGATTGACCCGGCATACGCGTCACCGACCACCGTGGCCACTCCGGTCACCTCGTCCACCAGGCGCACGGCGGTCCCGCTCGTCACCAGGAACCGTCCGCTCGGCGACGC
>JAYUAM010000337.1:0-1905 GCA_043741295.1 Acidimicrobiia bacterium | reverse complement strand
TCTCCGACGCCAAGTACGGCGCGGACTACGGCACCCTCACGGACTCCAACGTGGTCCCGATCGCGACGACGGCCACGGGCAAGTCGACGTACAGCATGCGTTTCGGCCTCGTCGCCCACGAGACCACGCCCGCCGGTGTGCGCTCGACGACGCTGTTCTGCGTCCACTGGAACGCCGACACGGCGGCGTCGACGATCGTGCAGGTGGACGGCTCGAAGGTGCGCACCGCCCCCGGTCGGGTCGAGGCGTCGGCCGTCACGAGCGAGCTGAAGAAGGCATGCGCCGCCGCAAACCTCAAGTAGGCCTCAAGCTGGGCGAACGGCGGTGACGATGTCTGAACGATCGCGCCCGTTCCGTCATGGATGCTCAACGCCGCCCCTGCTCTGCCGACCGTACGATGTGGTCGATAAGCACCGGGACCGGCCTTCGCCCCTCAGCGACGCACGGCGCCCGGCGACCACTGCACGTCCCTCACACGACTGCTCGACCCACAGGAACCCTTGGCCATGACCGGCGGACACGACGCGAGCACCGAGGCCTCGGACGACGCCTTCACCGAAGAAGCCGACCGGGGGACGAACGCCTGGTCGCTCCTGTACGCGGACGCGCCGCTCAAGCCGACGTCCTGCCCCGACTGCGGCAACGTGTTCGCCACCGACTCGACGTCGTGCCCGTGGTGCGGACGCATCGTCCCCGCCGGTGAACGCAGTGCCGTGCTCGAACCGGTCGGCGACGACACGTCGGCTCCTGTGATGCCCGCGGCCGCGGCGGACGCCGTGGCCGACGACCCGCTCGAATACCCGTCACCGTCTAGCGCCGAGGCGGCCGCCGCCTACCGGGCCCGCCAGGCCCGCTCGGCCGAGAGTGCTGCCGGTCTGCGGCGGTGGGCGTCGCTCCTACTCGCGGCCGCCGTGCTGCTGGTGATCGCCACCGGGCTCACCATCCGGGCGCGAAACAGTCGCACCAGCAGCGCGGCTACGACCACCGTGACCACCGCCGCGCGTTCCACGGTGTCGATCAACGCAACCGCCAGCTCGTCGACCGCGGCGTCGGCAACCCCCAGCACGTCGACGGTCACCTCGGCCAGCGACGCGACGGTCCCGACGACGACGCCGTCCGTCACGACGGTCGCAACCCCGCCCGGCTCGTCGACGACGGTGACCACGGTCGCGCCGCGGTTCACCGCCGAGCAGCAGCAGGCGCTCGAGCTCGCCCAGTCGCTGTCGACGGCGTTGGCCACGAAGGACTGGTCCCGGGTCCGTGAGATCACGGCGAACAGAACGCCTACGGACGCCCAGTTCGAGGCCGGCTACGGCACGCTCACGCGAGTCGACGTCGTGCCGGCGAAGATAGACAAGCTCACCGAATCGACCTACGACGTCTTCGCCGGTGTCGTGCAGGTGAAGAACGCAAACGGCAACATCACCTCCACGCTCTACTGCAACAAGTACAGCGTCGACCTGCTGGCCAAGACCGTGAACAAGATCCGGGCGACCGAACCGTTGCGGTCGGTGGCCGGTGCGGTGTCGGTCGACACGGTGAGCGACGAGCTGGCGAGCACCTGCGTGGCACCCAACCTCACGGCCTGACACCCGGATCGCCGCCGGCCCGCACGACGAGAACGTCGACGCGGATGTCAACGCCGACGCACATCGGTCAGTGCAGACGGCCGAGGGCGTCGGCGAGGCCGGCCACGTCCCAGCGTTCCTCACGCTCGATGGTCTCGCCTAACTCCCAACTGCGAACGCGCTTCACGATGCCGCCCTGCACGAAGAACATCTCGCCGTTGAACGCGCACGACTCGGACGCGAGGTAGGCCACGAGCGGGCTGACGTTCGCGGGATCCCACTCGTCGAACGCGCCCTCGCGCGCTTCCATCACCTCGGGTAACCCCGGCGTGGCCAG
>JAYUAM010000336.1:0-10874 GCA_043741295.1 Acidimicrobiia bacterium | reverse complement strand
CTCTGCTCGAACGCTACGAACAGCTACGGCCGCGGCTCGCCGGCGTCGCGGTGGCCCGGCAGGTCGGCGGCCACTGCAGCGGATGCAACCTGACGTTTTCGACGAGCGAGCTGCAGCGTCTCCGCGCCCTGCCACCCGGCGAGCTCGACGAGTGTGAGTCGTGCGGCCGCCTGCTGGTCCCCTGACCGGCGACGCCGCTCGCGGGGCCGACGCTTCCGGGTGCACGCCGGCCAGGGGCTGATCGTGCTCCTGTGGTTCGCCGGTGGCGCCGTGGCGATCGTGTGGGCCGTGTTCGGTGATCCCGCGTTCGACGTGCGCCTGCTGATCGTCGGTGCGCTCCTGCCCGACATTGTCGACGGACCGTTCGGCGGCGCCCGAGTCGCCCACTCGATCGTGACCGCGGTGGCGCTGCTCACCGTCACGATGCTCACCACGATCGGTCGGCGACCACTGCGGCGCCGGCTCCTCGCCGTGCCGATCGGGGTGTTGCTCCATCTCGTGCTCGACGGAGCGTTCGGCGACGCGCGCCTGTTCTGGTGGCCGCTCTCCGGGCTTTCGGTGCCCCACACTCAGCTCCCGAGCGTGGCCCGAGGCTGGTGGAACGTGCCGCTCGAGGTGGTCGGCGCGATCCTGCTCGTGTGGCTGTTGCCGCGAGCCACCGGCGGGATCGGCCGGGTCGGCCGGGTCGGGCGTTCGGGGTGGTCGAAGGGACGGGGCCGGTCGCTCGAGGCGCCGGCCGCTTCGCCGACGGTGCCGCCGGCGGGCAAGGTCGCGTCATGCTGATCCTGGTGCGTCACGGCCGTACGGTCGCCAACGCCGAAGGTCGGCTACAGGGGCGTCTCGACCTCCCGCTCGACGACGTCGGTCTCGCCCAGGCCGCCGCCGTCGGGCGGCTCGTCGGTCGGGTTGACGAGGTCGTGTGCAGCCCGCTGACACGCGCGGTGCAGACCGCGGCGGCGATCGAGACGGCGTCGCGCCGCGTCGACGAGCGTTGGATCGAGATCGACTACGGCCGCCACGACGGCGTGCGCGCTGTCGACGTACCGCCCGACGTGTGGGCGATGCTGCGCTCTGACCTCGACTTCGTGCCGGCCGGAGGGGAATCGCAACGCCAGGTCCACGCCCGCGTCCTCGAGGCAGTCGGCGACCTGGTTGAGCTGGCGCGCGACGCCGATGTCGTCGTCGTGAGCCACGTGACACCGATCAAGCTCGCCGTCGGTTGGGCCCTCGGGTGTGGCCCCGAGGTCACCTGGCGCATGCATCTCGGTCAGGGTGCGGTGAGCCGAATACGGATCGGTGACCACGCGCCGGTGCTGGTCACGTTCAACGAGACGCCCACGTAGCCCGTCAGCCGGGGTTGATCGTCCAGGTGCCGTCGGCGACGATCGCCATCACGGTGATGGGGTTTCCCGGCACGTCGATCACGCCCTGGTAGCTACCGACCTCGTTCACGACGGCGGTATGGGTGGAGTTGCTCCAGTACTCGATCGAGAACGTACGTTGACCGTTGTGGCTCACCGATGCCCGAACGGGCGGGCCGGCGTACACGAGCACCTCGGAACCCTTGCCGCTCGAAGGTTCCGAACCGATCTGGCGCGCGCTGAGCAGCGGTTTGATCGTGACCGACCAGGCGCCGTCGGCCGTGATCTGCAACGAGGCGGCCGGCTCGAGCACGACCGAGCCGGAGAACGCGCCGACCTGGTTGATCGGCACGTTGAGTGCCGCGCCCTTGGCGTCGAGTGCCTTGACGATGAAGTTGCGCGTGCCCTTGTGCGTGGCTTGGAGGAGCACCGGCGAGCTCTCCTCCGCGAGGGTGATCTTGAATGTCCGGTTGCCGGTGCCGGTGACCACGGTCGGTGGAGGGAACTTCAACGGCACCGGCGGCCCTTCCGTGGCCGGCACGGTCGTGGCGGCCGGCGCGGTCGTAGCCGGTAGCGCGGTGGTGGCCACCGACGCGGTTGACGGCGACGGGAGCGTCGTCGGGGCGATGCTGGGCGCCACGGTGGTGACCGGGGCACCCGTCGAGGCGACCGTGGTGGCCAGAGCGCTCGTCGCCTGGGCTGTCGTGACCGCCGCGCCGCTCGTGGTGCCGGGCCCGACCGTCGTCACGGTCGCCACCTTCGCCGATGTCGAGGGTGATTTCGACGCCGTCTTGTCGGTGCCTCGTCCGGCGAGGATGTAGAGACCGCCGGCGACGATCGCCGCGGCGCCGACCACCGGGATGAGCCAGCTCGGCCGCCGGTCACGGCGCTTCCCGGGCCGGCTGACCGTCGCCGCGCCCGCCGCCGAGGCGTCGCTGGCCGCAGGAGCCGACAACGCGCCGGCCGCGGCGGCCAGTTCGCTGGCGCGGAGCGTGGTCGTGCTCATCTCGACGTCCGGCGCATCGGCCGGCACGAGGGCCGGCGGCGGCAGAAAGCCGGCCCCGGCCCCGGGAAGCGTGGTGGCGGGCGGGGTCACGCCTGGCCGGGCGACGGCGGAACCGATGCCGGCCGGACCGGTCGTGCCCGGACCGTCGACGTCCGCGAACAGGTCGGTCTCGAAGAGATCGGGGACACCGGGATCGAGGTCGGCAACGACCACCGGATCGGGTTCGGCGATGACGACCGGCGCGGTCGGCCGCGGCGAGCGATCGACGGAAGGTGCGGGCTCGATCACCAGGGTCTGCGGTTCGGCGGCAGGGCCTTGTCCAGCCCTGCCCGCTGCTTCGGGGCCGAGACCGACGGGCTGCAAAGAGACCGGAGGCTCGCCACCTGGCCTCGCCGGAGCGGAGGCTTCGGAGACCGGCGCAACCCCGGGGGCCGGCGAGGGGGGAGCGGAGGACGGCGGAGCTGGCGCCGGCGGTGGTGTCGGGCGCGCCGCCGGACGCGGCGGGGGCGGCGGTGGTGACGAGGCCGTCGGCGGCGGAGGAGGAGGAGGAGGAGGCGGAGGAGGCGTACTGGACACGGCGGGAGCAGCGTATCCGCGCGCGAACCGCCCGGTGTTGACACCCGGGCTTGGCCGTTCGATCGTCGCGCTCCGTGGTCGATGGCGCAAGCGGGTTCCGGACGCGTCAGCCGCTGGTAGCCGGGTGGGCGCCGTGTTCGTGTTGGCCAAACCGTTCGACGGTGCGACGTTGCGCAGCCACCTCGCACGGGTGTCCGTCGACTGATCGGCACGTGGCGGGGGCTACCGTGCGCCCATGGCCGACCATCCGCACGACGACCATCCGCACGACCCGCACGGGTCCGATGACCACGGGCACGAGTACGACGACCACTCTGATGTGCCGGCGCCGATCGCACTACGGGTCAAGGCGTTGCAGTCGCTCCTCGTCGAGAAGGGGATCGTCGACCAGGCGGCCCTCGACGAGATCGTCGACCGCTATGAGCATCGCATCGGTCCGCACACCGGAGCTCGCGCTGTGGCCCGTGCGTGGCTCGACCTGGCGTACCGTGCTCGGCTGCTCGACGACGGCATAGACGCGGTGGCCGACATCGGCGTCGGCGGGTGGCGTCACGGCGTGCGTCTCGTCGCCCTCGAGAACAAATCTGATGTGCACAACGTCGTCGTGTGCACGTTGTGCTCGTGCTACCCGACGCCACTGCTCGGCCCGCCACCGGTCTGGTACAAGTCGGCGCCGTACCGTTCGCGTGTCGTGCGCGAGCCGCGCGCCGTGCTCGCCGAGTTCGGCACCACCGTCGCCGACGAGGTGGAGGTGCGCGTGTGGGACTCGAACTCCGAGGTGCGCTACATAGTGGTGCCCGAGCGGCCGGCGGGAACCGACGGGCTCGACGAGACGGCACTCGCCGCGCTGGTGACGCGCAACGCGATGATCGGTGTCGAGCGGGCCCGGACCCCGGCGGGGGAACGCGGATGAACGGCATCCACGACATGGGCGGCATGCACGGTTTCGGACCCATCGCGGCCGAACCGCAGGAGCGCGAACCGGTCTTCCACGCCGAGTGGGAGAAGGCGGTGCTCGCCCTGTTCAACGTGTTGATGACGCTGCGGCGGTTCAGCCTCGACCGCTTCCGACGGATGATCGAGACGCAGCCACCGGGTGACTACCTGCGTCACAGCTACTACGAGAACTGGTACTCGTCGATCAGCCGGCTCGTCGTCGACAGTGGCCTCGTGTCGGCCGAGGAGCTGGCGGCCGGCCGGGCCCTTCCGCCGCCGCACGGCACCGCGTCGTCGCCAGACGTCGCTGGTCAGTGGGCGCCGGAGTTCGTCTCGGCCGTCGCGCCCCGCTACGCGAGTGGCGACGCGGTGCGCGCCGTCAACCGTCACCCGGAGGCGCATACCCGCGAGCCGCGCTACGTACGGGGACGGAAAGGCGTCGTCGTGCGCCACTGCGGCGCCGAGCCGCTGCCCGAGCTCGCCGCCGAGAACGTGAGCGCGCCCGGGCACCTGTACTCCGTGCGCTTCGAGGCGCGGGATCTCTGGGGCCCGGACGCAGCGAGCCGCGACGCGGTGTACCTCGAACTCTGGGAGGACTACCTGGAGCCGGCGTCGTGAGCGCGGGCCAGCCTTCGCCTGTCTCGGCCCCGCCACCGCCGCCGGGTGACGCCGATGGCCCGGCGTTCGACGAGACGTGGCAGGCCGACGCCTTCGCCCTCGTCCAGACGATGGTGGACGGAGGCGTGTTCACCCCCGCCGAGTGGTCCGACGCGCTGTCGACCGCGATCGTCGCTGCCCAGCAGGCCGGCGACCCCGACCTTGGCGACACGTACTACGAGCACTGGACCGCCGCGCTGGAGTCGCTGTGCACGCGCAAGGGTCTTCTCTCCGGCCCGTCGATCGACCGGCGCCAGCACGAGTGGGAGTCGGCCTACGAACATACTCCGCACGGCCAACCCGTCGAGCTCTGACCGCCGACGGGGGCGGATCGCGGGCCGGCCCGGTACCTCGGCCGGCTGAGGGCATGACTGTTCTCGGTCGGGCCGCGCTTGCGCCCGCTCCCGAATCGTGTAAGTTCGTGCTTACATCACGAGCGGGAGGGATGCGGTGGTGCCGTCGCCCATGGTGGACGAGCGTGACGACGCACTCGACCGTGTCGCCAATGCGTTGGCCGATCGCACGCGACGACTCCTGCTGCGGCTGGTTCGACAGGACGAGCTCAGCGCGGGCGATCTCGCCGCCGCGGTCCCCGGCATCAGCCGTCCGGCGGTCTCCCAGCACCTTCGGGTGCTGCACGATGCCGGACTGGTGCGCGTCCGCGTCGACGGTCCCCGCCGGATGTATCGGGTCGACGCCGACGGGCTTTCGCCCGTCACCCGGTTCGTCGACGAGATGTGGACGTCGAGGCTCGCGGAACTGAAACGGGCCGTCGAACAGATCGCGAACGGACCCGCATGAGCGCCGACGATTCCCCGACCGTCGCGCCAGCGGCTGCAACCATCGAGCAGGTCGTCGACATCGGAGCGCCGCCCGAGCTCGTGTACGAGTTGTGGACGACAGCGGAGGGGTTGGCCCGCTGGTGGGGCCGAGCGGTCCTGCTGGACGCGACCCCGGGAGGAGCGATCCATGTCGACCTCGGTCCGCCCGTGATGATCGGCGAGTTCGTCACGCTCGACCCGCCACACCGGCTCGTCTTCCGGTTTGGCTGGAACATGCCGACGCCCGACGGTGACCTCCCACCGTCGTCGACGATCGTCGACGTGAGGATCGAACCGACACCGACGGGCAGCCGCGTCATCCTGCGCCACCACGGCTTACCCGGCGTGCACCGCGCCGGTCACGCACTCGGATGGCGAATCTTCCTCGGTCGCATGGCGGCCGCAACACCGGGAGCCGGCAATGCCTGTTGACGTCACCGTGACCGTGCAGATCGACCGGCCACTCACCGAGGTCGAAGGGTACGCCGGTGATCCGACGAACGCGCCGGCGTGGTATCGGCGGATCGGATCGGTCGAGTGGGTGACCGACCCGCCCGCCGCGCAGGGATCCCGGATGAGCTTCTGTGCCCGGTTTCTGGGCCGGGACCTGCGTTACACCTACGAGATCGTCGAGCTCCGCGCCGGGGAAACCCTCACCATGCGCACCAGCGAAGGGCCTTTTCCGATGAACACGGTGTACACGTGGTCGGCGGTCGACGCCGATAGCACCCTGATGACGCTTCGCAACCATGGCCGGCCCACCGGCTTCTCGAAGCTGACCGCACCGCTGATGTCGTTCGCCATGCGACGAGCGATGAAGCAGGACCTCGCGGCCCTGAAGCGGATACTCGAAGCGACGACCTGACGTTCCACAGGTCGCAGCGTGACGCGTGGACGCTCCGCCCGCTCCGGCGCACTACCGCTCGAGTGCGGTGCCGGGCCCCGCTCGGTATTGCCGAACGACGGCCGGTCGTCGCGATCGCCGGCTGCAGGGACTCAGGCGTCGTCGTGCCGACGCCGGGCCAACGGGGATGCTCGATGAGAGCATCGACGGTCAGTGCGGCGACGTCGAAGCGAAAGCCTCCGGCGGTGCGGTGGTGTCGTTGGTTCCATCGTGTAGGACCGCGACCTCGAATGCGGCGCGGCGGCGGGCGCGGCGTAGGGCGGCGAGGACGGGGGAGCCGAGCATGGTCACGGCGATGACGTTGGTGATGGCGCGTCCGGTGTCCCATCCGAGGGTGGACGTGGCGGTGGTGAAGGCGACGAAGCGGCGCAGGTTGGCGAGGACGGCGTCGCCGGGCACGAATTGGAGCCCGTTCCGGCTGGTCGTCGTGGCTGTGGCGGTGCCGAGGGCGAATGGCCAGAACCACAGGTTCAACAGGAAGCCGTAGGCGTAGGCCGAAACGGCGCCGTAGATGGCGAGGTACGCGGTTTCGAGTTTGCCGCGGGCACGGGGGATGAGGCCCGCGCCGAGTCCTACCCAGGAGGCGGCGAGCATCTGGAACGGGAGCCAGGGCCCGACGCCTGCGGTGATGAGGGCGGAGGCGAACAGGGTCACGGAGCCCAGGACGAAGCCGAAGCCAGGTCCGTAGACGCGGCCGGCGAGGATGAGGAGGAAGAAGACGGTTTCGATGCCGGCGGTGCCTGCGCCGAGTGGGCGCATCGCAGCGCCGACGCCGGCGAGCACGCCGAGCATGGCGACCGCTTTGACGTCGAGTCCTCCGCGGCTGATCTCGGTGATGACGACGGCGACGAGCACGGGCAGGATGAGAATGAAGATGTAGGGGGCTTCGGCGTGGTGTGCGGTCCCGCCGGCGGGCTTGGTGAGCAGGGGCCAGATGAACATGGCGAGCCCGGCGGTGGACGCGACGGCGAGGACGGTCCACGTGCGCAGGTGCACGGGGATCGCTCGGGTGGAGCTCATGTCGACGCCGTCTGGTCCAGCGCGTGGGCGACCTGCGCTACGGTGAGCCACCGGTCGGGAATCGTGATCTTGGCGACCTGGGGTGCGAAGACCGGGGACGCGACGACCACGTCGGCGGTCGCGCCGTCGGCCACGATCTCACCCTCGGCGAGGACGACGACCCGGTCGGCGGTGGAGGCGACGAACTCGACGTCGTGGGTGGCGACGGCGATGGCGTGCCCGGCGTCGGCGAGCTCGTGCAGCACGGTGCTGAGGCGGGTCTTGGCGGCTTCGTCGAGACCGCGGGTGGGTTCGTCGAGAAGGAGCACTCGCGGTTCGGGGCTGAGTTGTACGGCGAGGGCGAGGGCGAGTCGTTGCCCTTCGGACAGGTCGCGCGGATGGCTGGCGGGGTCGATGCCGGGCACGATCCGTTCGAGGAGCGTTGCGGTGGTTCCCGGTGGGCGGCCGCTCTCGCAATCGGACTGGGCGCACTCGTCGCCGACGGAGGCGAGATAGAGCAGGTCGCCCGGGTTCTGGGGGACGAGGGTCACGTGGCGGCGCCGGGCCGCGGGGGCGGCCAGCGCGGGATCGGTGCCGTCGTCGAGCCTGACGCGCCCGCTGCTGCGGGGGCCGGTGCCCTGGAGCACCCAGAGCAGCGACGACTTCCCCGACCCGTTGCGCCCCATGAGCGCCACGACCGCACCGGCATGGAGATCGAGATCGACGCCGGCTACCGCAAGGACCTCGCCGTACCGGACACTGAGCCCGCGTGCCGCCAGCACGACCGGTCCTGCGGCCACAGGCTCGTCGGACGGTGGGGCGGGAAGAACGCCGGGGTGCTCGCGCAGGCGACGGCGGGCGTCGCGCACCGACAGGGGGAGGGGGTCCCAGGCGAGGAGCTGGCCGAGACGGACGACGGGCGGCGCGACGTCGCTGTGCCGCATCATGTCAGCCGGTCGACCCTGGGCGACGTGACCGGTACCGTCGACGGTGACGACGACGTCGGCGTACTCGATCACGCGTTCGAGGCGGTGCTCGGCCATGACGACGGTGATGCCGAGGTCGTGGACCAGGCGTGTCAGGGCGGCGAGCACTTCCTCGGCGGCGGCCGGATCGAGGGCGGAGGTGGGCTCGTCGAGCACGAGCACGCGCGGATGGGCGGTGAGGACGGCGCCGATGGCCACGCGTTGCTGCTGGCCGCCGGACAACGTACGGAGCGGTCGGCGGCGCAGGGCCTGGAGCCCGAGGAGATCGAGGGTCTCCTCGACGCGTTTGCGCATGACCGCGGTGGGCACGGCGAGCTGTTCCATGGCGTAGGCGAGCTCGTCTTCGACGGTGTCGGTGACGAAGCCGTGGACAGGGTTCTGCACGACCATGCCGACGACGTGGGCGAGATCGCGGGGCCGGTGGTCGCGGGTGTCGTGCCCGTCGACGGTGACGCGCCCGGCGAGGGTGCCGCCGGTGAAGTGGGGAACCAGTCCGTTGATGGCGCCCAGGAGTGTCGACTTGCCCGAGCCGGTGCGACCGACGACGAGGCAGAGCTCGCCCTCGACGATGTGCACGTCGACGTCGCGCAGCGCCGGGGCGGACGCGTCGGGATAGGTGACGGTGACGTGGTCGAAGCGGATCATGCGACCGCCACCTCGCGCACCGCTGCGTCGGTGCCGCGAGCGGTCGTCGGTGGTGCGAGCCAGGCCGGGGCGACGGCGATGAGCGCGGCGAGCAGTGGCAACCAGCCGATCGTCGGCCAGCGCAACGGTTGGACAGACGGATACAGGTTGTCGGGGTCGACGCCGCCGGCCACGATCATGGCGACCGCCGCACCCAGCCCGCACGCGGTCACGATCCACTCGGGGCCGCGCCACGGGTCGGGCCGATAGACCGTGTGGCGGACGCGTCGGCCGGACCATCGGATGCCGACGACCGCCACGAGCGCGCCGCCGATCAACACCGGTGCGCCCAGCCCGCGCGGCGTGGTGCCATCGAGGGTGCCGTACACGCCTACGCACACGCCGACGACGCCGGCGAGCACGAGCGCCCCGGTGGCGCGCCGGGACCACGCCGACTGGGGTTGGTGGCGACCGTAACCGCGCGCGTCCATGCTGGCGGCCAACTGGAGCGACCGGTCGAGCGCGTCCTCGAGCACGGGCACGAGCACGTTGCGCACCACCCGCCGGCGATCCGGGGCGCCCCGGAGCCTGCGGGCCCGCCGTATGCGCTGCCCGCTCTCGATCAGTTGCGGTGCGATGGTGAGGGCCACGGTGACGGCCACGCCGACCTCGTGCAACGCGGGCGGCAACGCCTTGAGCAGCCGGCGAGGATCGGCCAGCAGGTTGGCGGCGCCGAGGCAGAGCAGCAACGTCGCCAGACGCAGACCTTCGTAGGCGGCGGCCAGCACGGCTTCGAGTGTGACCGCACCACCGATTCTGATGCCCGCCGCGGCGCGCGGGAGGTGGATCTGCGGAAGTGTGAACAGCACCGTGTGGCCGAAGCCGGGATCGAACAGCACGTGGAACAGCACGCGCACCACGAGAACGACCACGCCGAGGCGCAAGTAGGTGCCGATGCCTCGCGCCCACGGGGCATCGCTGCGCCGGAACGCGATCACGCAGCCGACGACCGCGGCGAAGAGGGCACACGTGAGCGGGTTCGTCGTGCGCGAGACCGCCGTGGCCACGGCCAGCGACCACAGCCACCAGGCGCCCGGATGCAGCGCACGCGGGAGCCGCTCGCTCACGCCGTCCTGCTCCTTCGCGCCGCCCACACCGCGGCACCGCCGACGGCAGCGAGCACGCCGACCCCGAGGACGGTGGTGAGCACCGAACCGCCCGACGATCGGGAACGGGTCAGATCGACCGACCCTTGCGACGATGCGACCGATGCCGATGCGGTGGTGCTGCCGCCTGCGGAGGACGAGGTGGGGGCGACCGACGCGCCCGACACGGACGCGTCGATGACCGCGCTGGTCGGTGGCGAGCTCGGCGCGGTGGTGGTCGCGTCCGCCGCGGCGGTGCCGGTCACGTCCGCGGTGACTGGCGGATCGGTGTCCACGCTGACCGCAGCAGGAGGCGTCGCGGGTCCGATCGGGTTCGGGGCCGACGTGCTCGTGGTGGGGCCGCTTGTTGTCGGCAGACTCGTCGTTGTCGCCGCCGTCGAGGCACTGCTCGTGGTAACGGCGACGGTCGCTGCCGTTGGGGTCGGCGCCGCCGAGCCGCAGTCGCCTGGGGTGATGGGGTTCGGTGTCGTCCCGGCGACCGGTGGCAGCGGAGCGAAGCGAGGCGGGCGGGCGTCGGCCCCCGGCTGCAAGCGGGCGAAGGACCAACCTTCCATCGACCCGGGCGGCGGTGTGCGGTTGCCGGCCCCGAACGAGCTGTAGCACCACGACCCGCCCCGTGGCGCCATCCAGTACGACCAGTAGACGTTCGCCGGCGGCGCGTTCACGCATGGCTCGGTGCCGGCCGACGGCAGGCCGGCGATGCGACAGACCAGGCCGGGGAACGGTCGCGTGCCCTCCCAGGAGATACCCGCGGCATCGAGCACAGCGAGGCCCGTGGTCCCACCGGTCGGCGCGCAACGCGCGCTCACGCCCCCGCCCAGGTCACCGAAGTCGACGA
>JAYUAM010000335.1:0-1906 GCA_043741295.1 Acidimicrobiia bacterium | reverse complement strand
CCGACACGGGCCGAACCCACGTAGCTGTCGGCGTCACCGCGCTGGCGGTGCGAGCAATCGCGCAGATCGGGCCCGTATGTGGTCGAGGTCGACGCGGCAGCTCCGACAGGGGCGCCGCTGCGGCCTGACATCGCCCCGACCCGGCTACGGTCAGATCATGTCGACGCCGCACGACAAGAACGACCTCGCCGGTCCCGGGCTCAGCCACCTCGTGCTCAACGTGCGCGATCTCGACGCGTCGCACGCCTTCTACACCGAGGTCCTCGGCTTCGTGCAATGCGGCGAGCTCGATCCCCCCAACCGGGTCGGGCGCATGCGCTTCTACCGCGGTAACACGAACCACCACCATCACATCGCCCTCGTGCAGACCCGTGACCCCGCCGAGCCAGCGAGCCGGTGGTCGATGATCCGCACCACGGTCGGCATCAACCACATCGCCCTCGATTACGGCAGTCGCGAGGTCTTCCTCGCCCGCGTACGTCACGTCGTCGAGATCGGCGTCGAGATCATGCAGCGCGGCGACCACGGCATGACGCACAGCGCCTATGTGCAGGACCCGGACGGCAACGGCATCGAGATGCTCTACGACGTGCCGGCCGAGGCGTGGGAAGGCGATGTCAACGCTGCGCTCAACTTCTGGGAGGGCCTACCGCTCACCGGCGATGGCGTCCTCGAGGACAGCACCGACTACACGCGCTTCTGACGGCCGGGGGCCACCCGGTCGGTCCTGGCGCGGGCACGGTGTGCGGAACGACGAGGAGCGCGATGCCCGGACGCTACCCGGCCTCGGCACGCCGACCGCCCGGTCTGGCTCTCGCGGTCGAGGGTCAGTCGACCGTGCCGGGCGGGACGACCCATCGCGTGGGCTGCCCGGTCACCGCGGCGATGAGCTCGAAGTCGGCGTCGTAGTGCAGCACCACGAGGTCGAGCGCTTCGGCGGCGGCCGCGACGAGGAGGTCGGGGATCTTGCGACCACGCTGGCTGCGCGCCGCCAGCAGCCGCTGCACCTGACGCGCTCGCCCGACGTGGGTCGCCGTCGTCTCCACCAGAGCGAACGCATCCATAGTGTCCATGAGACGGTCCCATTCGTGCTCGTTGCGAGCGGAGTAGCCGATCTCCAGATCGCAGATCGCCGGTCGGGCGATCTGCCCGGCGACCGCCATCCGCTCGACGACCTCGCGCACCGGCGGCCGACCGAGTCGGGTGAGCACGCTTGTGTCAACCAGATGCGTCAGCGCCACGCATCCTCGCGGTCATCGAGCTCAGCGTCAGCGAGATGGTCGAGCAGCGCGCGAACCCGCTCGTGCCGGCCCGTCGTCGCTCGCCGCAACGCCTCGTTGACGGTGTCCTTGATGGTGCTCGTGCCGAGCTCTGCCCGGGCGGCGCCGAGCACGGCGTCGTCGACGTCGATCAGGTGCTTGGTCATCGGCCAAGTATATACCAGCACAGCCATATATATACAGCACTTCAGCTCCTGAGACGGCTCCGCTCAGGATTCGACGACGACCTTCGCCGAGGCGCTGCGACCGAACGTCTCGGGTTCGTAGATCTGCTCGGCCCGCGTCGGGGGTGCCACGAACGTGCCGGGGGTGGTCGCCCGGGCGACGTACGAGTAGTCGTACACGCCGCCGGGCAGCAGGTTGGCGAACGCTTCGGCGCGGTCGTCCTTCAGGTTCTGGTGCTCGAACCACGTCGGGTACCAGAAGCTCGGCGTCGAGGGTGCCCTGACATCGATCGCGCTCGGGAAGCCGCTACCACCTCCGACGCCCGCATCGCCAGGCGGCGGGATGTCGGGCGTGGTGGCGAGGGCCGGATTGACGATCTCCAGGCCGGCCGGAAGCGGGTCGACGAGGGCCACGTGGGTGCGCTGGCTCTCGGCCACCATCGTCACCTTCACCCGCACGTT
>JAYUAM010000334.1:0-1909 GCA_043741295.1 Acidimicrobiia bacterium | reverse complement strand
TGATCGGCGCCGACTCCGACGCCGAGCTGTACCTGCCGGGCGTCGAGCCGCGCCCGTGGGAGCCCGACGAGGACGCCACGGCGACGATCAACTACACGAGCGGCACGACGGCCCGACCGAAGGGCGTGCAGCTCACGCACCGCAACCTGTGGATCAACGCCACCACGTTCGGCTGGCAGACCGGCGTGACGGACCGTGATGTGTACCTGCACACGCTGCCGCAGTTCCACTGCAACGGGTGGGGCATGGTCTACGGCGTCACCGGCATGGGCGGCGAGCACATCATCCTGCGCAAGGTCGACGGGGCCGAGATCCTCCGCCGCGTCGACAAGCACGGCGTCACGCTGATGTGTGGTGCGCCGGCCGTCGTCTCGATGATCCTGGACGCTGCCCAGTCGTGGAGCGGCCCGATCCCCGGCAACGGTAGAACCCGCATCGTCGTCGCCGGCGCGCCGCCGCCCACGCGCACGATCGAGCGGGTGGAGACCGAACTGGGTTGGGAGTTCGTGCAGATCTACGGGCTCACCGAGTCGTCGCCGTTCCTGACGATCAACCGCGCCCGCGCCGAATACGACGCGCTCACGCCGGGCGAGCGGGCGGCCAAGCTTTCACGGGCCGGCGCGCCGGCCCTCGGCGTGGACGTGCGCATCTCGGACCAGGGCGAGGTCCTCGCCCGGTCGAACGTGGTGATGGGTGGCTACTGGGAGCAGCCCGAGGCCACCGCCGCCGCGGTGCACCCCGACCGGGCGACCGACGGTTCGGAGTCGGGGCCCGACTACTTCCACACCGGTGATGGTGGGTTCCTGGATGGCGAGCACTACGTCACGATCTCCGACCGCAAGAAGGACGTGATCATCTCCGGTGGCGAGAACGTGTCGTCGGTCGAGGTCGAGGACGCCGTCTTCAGTCACCCCGAGGTCGCCGAGGTGGCCGTCATCGGCGTGCCCGACGAGCGATGGGGCGAGTTGGTCATGGCACTCGTGGTAACGACCCCCGGGTCGGCGCTGACCGCCGACGAGCTGATCGCGTACACGAAGACGAAGCTCGCCAGCTACAAGTGCCCGAAGAAGATCGAGTTCCGCGACGCGCTCGCCCGCACCGCCACCGGCAAGCTGCAGAAGTTCAAGCTGCGCGAGCCCTACTGGGCCGGCCAGGCCCGCCTCGTCAACTGACCTACGCCGTCGGCCGCCCGACTACCGGCACTCAACCGGGCGTGCCGAGGTCCATGGTCCAGTAGTAGGTGCCGTCGGCCGACGCCGCGGCGGCGACGCCGATCACGGTGAAGCCGGCGGTGAGGATGTTCTTGCGATGGCCGGCCGAGTTCATCCATCCGGTCATCACACTTGCTGCGTCCTGGTAGCCGACCGCCACGTTCTCGCCGAGCGCTCGCCACCGAAAGCCACTGGCGTTTACGCGGTCGGCCATCGACGAGCCGTCCGAGCCGGTGTGGTCCATGCGGTTCATCGTTGCCTGGTCGGTGGAGTGTCCGGCGGCAGCAGCGGCGAGGCGGTTGTCGACCGTCAGCGCGCCGAGTCCGGCCTTGGCCCGCTCGGCGTTGGCGAGCTGCACGACCTGCGCACTCACTCCGCCACCCACCTTTGCCACCGGGGGCGGCGGCGCCGGTGGCGGCGGCGTGCGCGGCTGGCGCTTGACCGGGGGCGGCACCGACTCGGAGTCGTCCGACGGGTCGTCCTCCGCCTGCGGTGCGGGCGCCGGGTCGGTTGCCGGCTCCGGCTCGTTCGCCGCCGGGACCGGCTCCGGCGCTTGGGCGGCGGGCGAAGCGGCGGCTGCCGCGGCGGACGCGCCGGCGGTCGGCGCGGGCGCCGGGGTGGTCGCCGCCGCGGCGGTGCTGTCGCTCGTCGCGCCGGGCGTCGTCAGTGAAGGCGTTGGCGCGTTCGTCGCCGGAATG
>JAYUAM010000333.1:0-1909 GCA_043741295.1 Acidimicrobiia bacterium | reverse complement strand
GCTTGGTAAGCCGATCGCGATGGATGAGGGTCTCCGTTTCGCGATCCGTGAGGGTGGTCGTACCGTGGGCGCCGGCCGCGTCGTCAAGATCAACAAGTGAGCTGGTGACCGACATGGCCCAATCAATCCGCATCCGCCTGAAGGCGTACGATCACGAGATCATCGACACCTCGACGAAGAAGATCGTCGAGACGGTGCTCCGCACGAATGCCACGGTCCGCGGACCCATCCCGCTGCCGACCGACAAGCATCGCTTCACCGTCATCCGCTCGCCGCACAAGTACAAGGACAGCCGCGAGCACTTCGAGATGCGGGTGCACAAGCGCCTCATCGACATCGTCAGCCCGACGGCGAAGACGATCGACTCGCTGCAGCGCATCGAGCTGCCGGCCGGTGTCGACATCGAGATCAAGATCCAGAACGCCTGACGGTCGATCACCGAACGTCGTTTGCGAGCCACCCCGACGGGGCGGCTCGTGCTGTTTTCGGGGTAGGGCGCGCTCATTCGGGTCGGGCGAGAGGCTTGACTGGGGCGATGCGACTCCGACGGCTTCTTCTGGCGCGCCCCCGCGCCCGCGCTCGGGGTGGACCGCTCGGTGTCTGGCTGGCGATCGGGATGGCCATCGCGACGGTCGGCGCGCTCGTAGTGGTGCCCCGTGAGACCGGTGCCGACAACGGCCTGACCGAGCGCCTCGGGGTCGGCGTGGCTGACGCCGCCGGCTCGGCCCGTCCCCTCGCCCCGCTCGCGGCATCGGCCGGGGCGCTACGACATGGCCCGTGCCCCGCCAGCGTCGGCGTGGTTCCCGACAGCGGGTGCCCGCTGCAGCCCGGACGGGTGGCCGGCGACAGGCTCGGCGTGTCGATCGGGTTCCACGCCCTCGGCGATCCGCCCGAACGACTGGCCGCCGATCTGGCCGACGTTGCCGCCCTCGGCGTCGGCTGGGCGCGCGTCGATGTCGACTGGGCCGCCGTCGAGTCGACGCGCGGCGTCGACGATTGGAGCTTCGTCGACCGGGCGATCGACGACGCCGCGGCCAACGGGCTGCGCGTGCTCGGCGTGCTCGCTTACACCCCGCCGTGGGCCCGGCCCGCTGGCACGTCGGACAAGCACGCGCCAGACGACCTGGCGCCGTTCGCCGCGTTCGCCCAGCGCGCCGCAGCGCGCTACGCCACGCGTGGCATCGGCGCGTGGGAGATCTGGAACGAACCGAACTTCGTCGTCAACTGGCAGCCAGTGCCCGACGCGGCGCGATACGCGGCGATGGTCAATGCCGTCGGCCCGGCCATCCGTTCCGTGGCACCGGCCGGCACCGTCGTGGTCACGGGTGGTCTCGCTCCCGCCGTCGACGCTCCCGACGGCACCGAGATCGCGCCGGAGACGTTCGTCTCGCGCATGTTGGCCGCCGGGGCTACCGCGTTCGACGCCGTCGGGTCGCACGCCTACAGCTACCCGGACCTGCCGTCCGATCCGGCGACGGCGTCCTTCAACTCGTTCTACCGCTTACCGATCCTGCACGACGCCATGGCGGCCGCCGGGTTCGGGGCGCGCAGCGTGTGGATCACCGAGGTCGGCGCACCCACGGGACGGACGAGCCGGTCGGTCAGCGAAGCCCGCCAGGCGGAGATCGTGGCCGACGCCGCCCGCTTCGCCCAGACATTTCCGTTCGTCGCCCGCACGTTCTTCTACAGCCATCGCGATGTTGCGCCCGCCACGAACACCGACCCCGAGACCCAGTTCGGCCTCTCCCGTGTCGACGGCTCGCACAAGCCGGCCTGGGATGCGCTGGCCGCCATCGCCCAGCGCTGAATCGCCGGCGCCGGCCGAACGTTGACGGCCTGCCTGCAATAGCCGCAGGTTCGCGGTCAAGGTTCAGGATGGCCCGCGTTCGCACCGCCGACCCGCGTCGCC
>JAYUAM010000332.1:0-1910 GCA_043741295.1 Acidimicrobiia bacterium | reverse complement strand
CCCAGACGATGCCCCTGCCCACCGGCATCAGCTGCAGGTCGCCGAAGACCACTTCCGAGCCGGCGCCCGGCGCGTCCTTCAGCGTGAGCTCGTCGGAGAACTGCTTGCTCAACGAGTTGGCGACGTCGAACGGGCCGCTCGGCCGCGTGCCCGAGACCTCGTAGACGTGTAGCTCGCCGTAGTTCCCCGGATCGCTCGACGCGGTCATGTACGAAACCAGCTCCGGCCGGTTGTTGGTGCGCGAGAACGGCACGAACGAGCGCAGCAGCACGAACTGGGCCGGCCCCCCGCCCGGCGGCTTGAGCAGCGTGTAGTACGGGTCGATGCGCTGGTCGTCCTTCGCCCGGGTCGGGTCGTCGACCTGGGCCTGCGCCGGCACGACCGTGGTGGCCGTCGACGCCGACTGACGGTCCTGCTTGCGGGCCGGGCGCCGCGACACGTCCCAGGAGTCGTTGCGCTCGTAGAACGTGCGGGGGTCCGACAACCGGTAGCTCCCCCACATCTTCGACTGCACGCGGAAGAGGTCTTCTGGGTAGCGGAAGTGCTCCGCAAGCCCAGCGGGCATGTCGGCGGTCGACTTGAAAAGCGTCGGGAAGACCTCGCGCCACGCCTCGACGATCGGGTCGGACTCGTCGACCACGTACAACGACACCGAGCCGTCGTAGGCGTCGACGACGGCCTTCACCGAGTTGCGAACGTAGTTGAAGCCCTGCAGCAGCCCGCTGGCAGCGAGCAGGCCCGACGTGTCGGCGTGCTGCGCGTAGGGATAGCGGTTTGTGGTGGTGTAGCCGTCGGCGATCCACAGGATCTTTCCGCCGACCACTACCGGGTACGGGTCGGCGTCGGTGGCCAGGAACGGGGCCACCGTCGCCAGCCGGGAGCGCACGTCACGGACGTAGAGGATCTGCGACTGCTCGGTGATCGGGCCGCTGGCAAACAGGTTCCACTCGCCAAAACGCAGGGCGAACGCCACCCGCCGCAACGTCGACGACAGCCGCACACCGCCGTCGGGCGCGTTGTACCGGGGGGCCACCACGCCCTTGCCGTCGATCTCGTCGGTCTTGGTGTCGACCACGGCATAGGAGCCCATGTTCTCGCCGACGTACACGCCGCTTCGCGTCACCGACAGCGCCTCGCTCGACGACGGGCCGTCGCCCGATGGCGTGATGAACGCCGGTCGGCCGGCATCGGTGATGCGACTCGCCGACGCCACGGCCACGCCGAGACCGTGGGTGTAGGCGAGATGGCGGTTCGACCACGAGTTGTTGCTCGGCCCATCGGCCGACAGCTCGCGGGCACCGATCACGACCTGCTCCACCTTGCCGCCCACCTTGTAGCGGTCGACGTCGAGGTCGCTGAACGCGTAGTCGCCCGTGAGCGCGGCGAGACGGTTGAAGCTCGCCGTCGAGATGTGCGGGTCGAGCAGCCGGGCGTTCTGGAGTTGCGCGGCATCGTCGCGGACCTGGGTGGCGTCGACCGCCCCCACGGTCACCTTCGTCGTCTCCACGTTGTTGAGCCCGAGCGCCACACGAGTCGCCGCGATGTTGCGCTGCAGGTATGGGCGCTCCTTGTTCGGCTCGTCGCTCTTCACCTGCAATCGTTGCACCGCAGCAGGGAAGATCACGCCGGCCACGAGCGAGACCACGACCCACGCAGCCACGACGAGCAGCGGCAGGTGCCAGTCACGCCGGCGGATGGTGGCGAGCAGCACGATCGCCGCCAGGAGCGAGATGAGCAGCAGGAGCCCGAGCGCCGGCAGCTGCGCGTGCACGTCGGTGTAGAACGCGCCGTCGTCAGTGCCGCGCGTCGAGTTCACGAGCTGGAAGCGGTCGAAGTAGTAGCCGACCGCCTTCAACAGCGCGAGGCCGGCGAGCATCGCGGCGATGTGCATGCGCGTGGACGGCGCAATG
>JAYUAM010000331.1:0-1910 GCA_043741295.1 Acidimicrobiia bacterium | reverse complement strand
TGAGTCCGGTGCTGGCGGTCATCGCGGTGGCCGTGTGGCTCGACGGTCGTGACGGCGTGCTCTTCCGCCAGGAGCGCATCGGGGCCGACCAGCGCCGGTTCACGATCTACAAGTTCCGGTCCCTGCGGCCGGCGTCGACGCGGGAGTCATCGACGACGTGGAACATCAGCCACGACGACCGGCTACGCCCCGTCGGCCGGCTCCTGCGGGCGTCCTCGCTCGACGAGCTTCCACAGCTCTGGAACGTCGTCAAGGGCGATATGAGCCTTGTCGGTCCGCGCCCCGAGCGGCCGCACTTCGTCGGCAAGTTCTCGGGCGAGTACCGCGGCTACCGGCATCGGCATCGCGTACCGTGCGGGCTCACCGGGTGGGCGCAGGTGAACGGGCTGCGCGGCGACACCTCGATCGAGGAGCGGGCGGTGTTCGACAACGACTACATCGAGCACTGGTCGTTGTGGAACGACACGAAGATCCTGTTGCGCACGTTGACGGCGGCGATCAACCGTCGAGGTAGCTGACGCGGTCGGCTGATCCGAGTGTCGGTCTGCCGGTCCTGACGGCGCAGGCGGCGCAGGCGGCGCGGCGGTACCATCGGACGCCATGCCCACTCTCGAACGGCTCGACGTCGGGGCCGTGCGAGCGCTCGTCGTCGGCTTCGCCTCGGCCGTGCGCGCCCACGCCGCAGCCCTGAATCGGTTGAACGTGTACCCCGTTCCTGATGGCGACACCGGCACGAACATGTCCCGCACGCTCGACGCGGTGGTCGCCGAGCTGGATCTGGCTCCGGCCGACGACCTCGTGGCCTCGTGCAAGGCGATCAGCCATGGCTCGCTCATGGGCGCGCGAGGCAACTCGGGTGTGATCCTGTCGCAGATCCTGCGCGGCCTGGCCGGCGCGTTCGAGCGATCGGCCGGCGCCGGGCCGGTCGAACTGGCGGCCGGACTCGACGCCGCGGCGACGGCGGCCTACGCCGCGGTGCTCCGCCCGATCGAGGGAACGATCCTGTCGGTGGCGCGCGGCGCGGCCGAGGCCGCCGTCGCTCGGGCCGGCGACGGCGCCGATCTCGTCGGCGTCGTCACCGCCTCACGGGACGCCGGCGCGGTGGCGTTGGCGTACACACCCGAGCAGCTCCCGGTGCTGAAGCAGGCCGGGGTGGTCGATGCCGGGGGAGCCGGGTTCCTGTTGCTCCTCCACGCGCTGCTCGAAGTGGTCGACGGCACGCCGGTGCCCGATCCCGAGGTCGTCGACGGGCCGGTAGGCGATGTGTTCGCCGCCGTCGCCCACCGCGCCGGCTCTGGTGACACCGCCGTCGACGTGTCCGAGCTGCGCTACGAGGTGATGTACTTCCTCGACCTCGCCGACGAGCACATCGACATCTTCAAGTCAGCCTGGGGCGCGATCGGGGACTCGATCGTCGTCGTCGGTGGCGAGGGGTTGTGGAACTGCCACGTGCACACCAACGACATCGGCGCGGCGATCGAGGCCGGCCTGGGCGACGGTGGCCGTCCGTCGAAGATACGAGTCACCGATCTCTTCGAGGAGGTCGACGACGAGCACCGTGCTCGCGAGGCTGCGCTCGGGGTCGCGAGCACTGGCCAGGGCCGGTCCGGCGGCGCATCGTTCGGGCTTCCCCCCGTGACCACCGCGGTCGTCGCCGTCGCATCGGGGCAGGGGCTGGCCGAGCTGTTCGGCCATCTGCACGTGCAGGGCGTCGTGACCGGCGGCCAGACCATGAACCCGTCGACGGCTGAGCTGCTCGCGGCCGTCGAAGCGGTGAACGCGCGACAGGTCATCCTCCTCCCGAACAACAAGAACATCATCGCCGTCGCCGAGCAGGTCGACACGCTCACGGCCAAGCATGTCGTCGTCGTGCCCACCCGCGCGATGCCCGAGGCGCTCGCCGCCCTCGT
>JAYUAM010000330.1:0-1911 GCA_043741295.1 Acidimicrobiia bacterium | reverse complement strand
CGACCGCGCCGTCGGGCCGCGGTCGATCAAACCCCTGGGCGGCCAGCGCGATGCGCCGGGCCGCGCCGAGGGAGAGCGTCTCTACCGGCTGGTGCGCCAGCGCGCGGGTGACGACCACGGCGGGCGAGGCTAGCGATCCGGCCGGCGGCGGCGCCCGCTGTCGGGCGACGTGCGAGCCGTCAGCGACGAATCGTCAGCCGCGCACGGTCAGTCGGCGACGGTGATGGTGACCGAGTTGATCACCACGTCGGTGATCGGTCGTTCGCTCTTGGTCGTCACCTGGTGCATCGCCTCGACGACATCGAGACCCTTCACGACCTTGCCGAAGAGCGCGTAGGCGGGGGGAAGGCGACAACCGTCGGGGCCGGAGATGAGGAAGAACTGGCTGCCGTTGGTGTTCGGACCGGCGTTGGCCATGGCGAGGGACCCGACCTCATAGCGTCCGGCACCCGGCAGTTCGTCGGCGAACTTGTAACCCGGGCCACCCCGGCCGGTGCCGGTCGGGTCGCCACCCTGGCAGACGAAATTCCTGATGATCCGGTGGAAGATCACGCCGTCGTAGTAGTGGTAGCGCGCGAGGAAGACGAAGTTGTTCACCGTCTTCGGGGCCGAGACAGGGTCGAGGGCGATCACGAGATCGCCCATCGACGTCGACATCACGGCCGTGTAGCGCTTCGACGGGTCGATGCCCATCTCCGGCTCCTCGGGGAAGGACTGCTTGCGGGGGGAGGAACCGTCGTCGTTCGGGAAGGGGAAGCCCATGAGCGGCACCCTAGCGGCCGCTCCGCGCGGTGGCCGTGACACGGCGGGCGAGCGCGGTAGCCGGTGATCGGCTGGCGCTCGCCGGCGACGTTGCTGGGGCCCGCTCAGGGGTTCGTGGTCGACGGTTCCGTCGGCGACGGCGCGATACTCCCGGTAGTCGTCGTCGTCGTCGACTCGGGCGCCGTCGGGTGCTCGGCGACCCGCAGCGCCTGGCGCACCTCGCGGAGCAGGTGCCAGGCGTTGCGCAGGTCGTCGGGCGTGGCCGACAGCGTGAGCAGGTCGCGGGCCTGGGCGAGCTTCGCCCGGGCGGCAGCGACGAGTGCGTCGTTGGCCGGGTCGGCGGCGAGGGTTGCGAGCTTGGCGTCGATCTTGTCGGCGGCCGCGGTCAGTCGCGCGCTCAACGCATCGAGCTCGGCCTTGCGATGATCTTCGATCGCCTTGCGGGCGGCCGCGCCGCCATCGGTGCCGGCCGTCGTGTCGCCGGCGACGATCTTCGCCTTCGCCTCGTCGAGCGCGGCGACGATCTTCGCCTTCACGTCGGCCGGCAGGTTCGACGCCTGGATCTTGGCGATCTGCCGGTCGATCTCCGCGAGGGCCTTATCGCCCGGCTTCTTGCCGGCGTCCTCGGGGTGCTGGCCTTCGTGCTTGTCGCCGTGACCGCCGGCCCCACCGACCGCAGCGCGCAGGGCGCCGATGAGCTGACCGAGCTCCTCGTGGCCGAGTGCCGTACCCGCTTCGACCTTCGCCTTCATCGCGGCGATCTTGTCGAGCAGCACCTGTTTGTCGGCAGCCGAGAGCGTCGACGCGGTTACCTTCGCCGCCGCGGAGTCGAGCAGGCGCACGATGCCTTCCTTGCTCGGGGCGTGGCGATCGGTCGACCCGACAGCCTCGGACGCGACGGTCGCCTGGTCGTCGCTCGTCGTCGGCGTGGCCGCCTTCTGATCCTTGCGGTCGTCGCCACCCTTGGCTAGACCGAGCGCGGCCCGTACGTCTCTGATGAGGGCCTGCATCGTCGCGTTGTCGAGCGGGTGGCCCGCCTCGGCGGCGACATGGGCCGCGTCCAGACGGGCGAGGAGGGCGTCGCGGACCGCGGCGTCGAGCGTGGTCGAGGCCGTGACCGCCTTGACCATCTCGGCGATCGCCGCGCCG
>JAYUAM010000329.1:0-1912 GCA_043741295.1 Acidimicrobiia bacterium | reverse complement strand
TCCTCCAGCTCGACGGTGCGCGCAAGCCCGGGGCCCGTCTGGTGGTCACCGGGTGCATGGCCGAGCGCTACGGGAGCGAGCTGGCCGAGGCCCTTCCCGAGGTCGACCAGGTGGCCGGCTTCGGTGTACCGGTGCAGCTCTCGGTTCGCCGCGGCGGCACTCCCGTTGCCGGCGGTGTGGCGCCCGCCGCCTCGTCTGCCGCAGTTCCGAGCTTCGACCTGCTCAACCTGCCGCGCCCGGCGTCGCCGGTGCCGTGGGCGTACGTGAAGATCGCCGAAGGGTGTGACCGCTCGTGCGGGTTCTGTGCGATCCCGTCGTTCCGCGGTCCGCAGCGCAGCCGCACACCGCAGCAGATCCTTGACGAGGTCGACCAGCTCCGGTGCGCCGAGGGACCCGGCACGTCGAGCGATCACGCGGCGACCGGCGTACCGGTGCGCGAGATCGTGCTCGTCGCCCAGGACCTCGCTAGCTACGGCAAGGACCGGCCGGGCGAGCTCGGTGCCGGCTCGATCGTTTCGCTCGTGAACGCCGTGGCCGCGAAGGTCGAACGCACGCGACTGCTCTACCTCTACCCGAGCGATCTGAGCGACGAGCTGATCGAGGCGATCGGCGCCACGGGAGTGCCGTACTTCGACCTCTCGTTGCAGCACGTGTCCAGGCCGTTGCTGCGCCGCATGCGCCGGTGGGGCGACGGCCAGCGCTTCCTCGATCGCATCACGGACATTCGCGCCCGCTTCCCGGAGGCGGCGTTCCGCTCGAACTTCATCGTCGGCTACCCCGGTGAGACCGAGGCCGACCACGACCAGTTGCTCGCCTTCGTCGAGGCGGCGCGCCTCGACTGGTGCGGGTTCTTCGCCTACAGCCGCGAGGACGGCACGCATGCGGCGACGCTCGACGGCGCGGTGCCGGCTGGTCTCATGGCCGACCGTCTGCGCGAGCTGACCGAGCTGCAGGACCGCATCACCGCCGAGCAGCGTGACGCGTTGATCGGGCGCGACATCGAGGTGCTCGTCGACGAGCCTGGCATCGCCCGCGGTCATCGCGAAGCGCCGGAGATCGACGGCATCGTGCAGGTGCCCGACACGCTCGCCGTCGGTTCGTTCCATACGGTGCGGGTGGTCGATGCGCTCGGGCCCGATCTGGTGGCGGTCCTGGCGTGACGACGCAGGCGCCCCGCAAGTGGCGCAACAATCCGGATGCGTTGGCGACGTGGGCCAACGCCATCACCGTCGGACGGGTGCTGCTCTCGCCCACTTTGTTCCTGATCATCAGCGGCAGGAAGGGTTCGTGGGGCGCGCTCGCCCTGTGGTTCGTCCTGTGCAGCTCCGACGGGCTCGATGGCTACGTCGCCCGCCGTCATGGCACGACGCGTTCGGGCGCCTTCCTCGATCCGCTGGCCGACAAGATCCTGGTCCTCGGGGCGATGTACACGCTCGTGGGGGAGAAGGTGTTCTCGCTCCTGCCGGTGGCGATCATCGCCGCCCGTGAGCTCATCATCAGCCTCTATCGTTCGGTCGCCGGCACGCACGGCGTGTCGGTGCCGGCGTCGAAGGCGGCGAAGGTGAAGACGTTCACACAGCAGATGGCGGTCGGGATCGCGCTCTGCCCGCTCACGGCGCTTCGCTACATGTGGCTGTGGCGCTTGGTGCTGTGGCTCGCCGTCGTCCTCACGGTCGTGTCGGGCCTGCAGTACCTGGTGCGGGCGAGGGCGACAGCTGCTGCCGCTACCCGGGCGAGCGCCGCCGCCGGACTCGGCTGACGGCCAGCATGGGCCTTCGTTGCGAGGTGCTCGCGGTCGGTACAGAACTTCTGCTCGGGCAGATCGTCGACACGAACTCGTCGTGGATCGGTGAGCGCCTGGCGTTGTCGGGCATCGACTGCCTCTACCAGGCCAAGGTCGGCGACAACCACG
>JAYUAM010000328.1:0-1912 GCA_043741295.1 Acidimicrobiia bacterium | reverse complement strand
CGACGGCGAGGCTGATGTCGGGGTGGGCGGCGCGTACGGCGCGGGCCGGTTCGACATCGGTGCCGGGGCGGATCTTGAGCTTGAGGTGGCGGTAGCCGAGCCCCACCCATTCGCCGGCGAGGCGGACGGCGTCGCCGACCGTCGGTTGGATGCCGATCGTGACACCGAGCCCGATCTCCCGGCGGCTCGCGCCGAGGGCGGCGCCGAGGGAGCGGCCGGCGCGCCGAAGCTCAGCGTCGAGCAGGGCAAGGTGCACCGCGCTCTTCGCCATCTCGTGGCCGCGCACGCCGGCCAGGAGCGAGCACAGTTCGGCGGCCGTGGACGTCGGCGCGAGCCGGGGGAGGAGATGGTCGACGAGCACGGCCCACGCGCCGTCGACGTACTCGGCGCTGTAGCCGGGCTCGGGTAGCGCGGCACACTCGCCCCATCCGTCGCCGGTCGTCGTGCGCACGCGCACGAGCAACACGGGACGATCGGCTTCGACGCCGTAGGCCGTGACCACCGGGTCGAGCAGGCGAAGGCGCACGATGCGCAGCTCGATCGCCTCGACGTCGCTGCTCGGCGGCTTCTCGGGCGCGTCGCCCGCCGGACCGCCGGCCGGGCTGCTGGCCGGGCTGCTGGACGGTTCGTCGGGACCGGTCATCCGACCATCGTGGCCGGTGTCGCTACCGTGTGCACGCGACAGGAGGTCGGCTGATGGGGTTCTTTCGACGGCTCTTGGGTTTCGAGTCGAGTGGGTTGCCGATGCGGCCGAGCACCTCGAACGGGTCTTCGGCGTTCCATCTCTGGTGGCACGACATCGAGGGCGGCTCGCCGATCGTCGCGGCGGCGGCCACGCTGGAGATCCTGCAGCGGCCGACGACCGACGATCTCTACTTCTGGGCGATGCAGGCGTCGTTCACCGACGCCACGCGCCGCAACTACGGCAGCGCGCACCTCGGCCTGCAGTGGAACCAGCGGTTTCCCGGGAACGGCGCCGTGAACTGGGGCGGCTACTCCGACGTCTCGAACTTCGGATCGATCCTGCCCGGCAGCGTGTCGCAGCTTCCGAGCACGCCGAACGACCCGAACACGCGCGACTACCCGTGGATGGAGGGCGGCTCGTACCGCTTGCGGATCTCCCGCGTCGGCGATGGCTGGCGGGGCGAGGTGACCGACGTGCGCAGCGGTGAGCATGCCGTGGTGCGCGACCTGCACCTACCGGGCGACCGCTTGACCGGCCTTGTCGTGTGGGCCGAGGTCTTCGCTCCCTGTCAGGCATCGACGAGCGTGGCGCGGTGGTCGGCGCTCACCGCGGAGCGGGCCGACGGCTCGCACGTGAGGCCCCGCTCGGTGGGCCTGTCGTTCCCCGTGGAGGGGTGCCCGAACAACGACACGACCGTCGACGACGTCGGCTTCCTTCAGGTGACCTGCACCGAGCGTCGTTCCCGCGACGGCGCGAGCCTGGCCACGCCGGGCGGATGACCGGCGGCCGCTTCGGAGGTGCCCGATCGGTCGCGGCCCGCTAGGGTGATCGCTTGTCTCCGGGCAACCGGCGGCATTGGCGACGTGGCCGAGTGGCTTAGGCAAGGGCCTGCAAAGCCCTGTACATGGGTTCGATTCCCATCGTCGCCTCCAGATATCGGCGAGCCACACGTCTGGTCGGCGGGCCGTCGTTTGCCGAGCAACCTCGGTAGGCGTCAGATATGGATCGATTGTTCCATTTATGACGTCTACGGCGTAGTGTGCGGGGTGTGGACTTCCTGCACCCGGTCGAGGCGGTGATCCCCGGTGCGCAGGGTCGCATCGTCGGGGTCCTCGCCCGCACGTCTGGGGAGCTCAACCTGCGAACCATCGCACGCTTGTCCGGTGTGAGTGTCGCCCAGGCGTCGCGCGTCGTTCCGGGACTCATTGCCCTTGGCCTCGTCGAACG
>JAYUAM010000327.1:0-4701 GCA_043741295.1 Acidimicrobiia bacterium | reverse complement strand
ATGTGACTGACGCCACAGGCGCGCCAGGCCCTGCGGCGGTTCTCGGGCTCATGCCGCCCAGCGGGCGGCGAGGAGCTCGAGGGAGGCGGCCCGCTCAGCCAGGCCGTGGGTGACCGTCGAGACCATCAGCTCGTCGGCACCCGTCGCGGCGACGAGGGCGTCGAGCCGAGCGACCACCTCGTCGGACGAGCCGACGATCCGGTTCGAGGGTCGCGAGGCCGCGGCATCGCGCGCTGGGTCGGCGGCGGCCGCGGCGGGCGTCGGAACCGTGCGGATGCGTCCGGTGCGGATGGCGTAGAGCAGCAGCTGACCAGGGCCGGCGAACCACTCGGCCTCGTCCGCGGTCGGCGCCGTGAGGACGTTGGCAGTGACGATGAGGTGCGGCTCGGCGAGCGCCTCCGATGGCTCGAATGCATCGCGGTACGCGGCCACGGCCGTCAACGTCCCCCCGGTGTCGAAGTGGTGGGCGAAGGCGAACGGCAGGCCGAGCATGCCGGCGAGTCGGGCGCTGTAGTCGCTCGATCCGAGCAGGCCGATCCACGGGCTCGTCGTGGCCCGCGGCGTGGCGGCGAACCGGCGCCACAAACCCTCTGACGTGCGGGGGTCGCCGAGCAGGCCCATCACGTCGAGCAGGTCGCGGGGGAAATCCTCCACTTGGCCGAGCGCTTCTGGCGCTACCCGTCGCAGCGCCGCCGCCGTGTAGGGATCGGACCCGGGAGCGCGGCCGATGCCGAGGTCGATGCGGCCCGGGTGCAGCGCTTCGAGCAGCGCGAACTGCTCGGCGACGGCGAGGGGCGCATGGTTCGGCAGCATCACGCCGCCCGACCCGAGCCGGATGGTCGACGTGTGAGCGGCGAGGTGGGCGATGAGGACCGACGGCGTCGTGCTCGCCACCGTCGCCATGTTGTGGTGCTCGGCGACCCAGAAGCGCGTCAGCCCGAGCCGCTCGGCCAACTGCGCCATGCTCGTCGCCTTGGCCAACGCGTCGGCACTCGTCTCGCCGTCCGATACCAACGCCAGGTCGAGCGCCGACAACGGAACGCGCGGGATGGTCACCGGCTCATCGTGGCATTCGGCGCGCCGAAAGACGGTGTCGATCACCTCCACCGGGGCAGGTGGGCGAGCGCCGAGCGGAGCGAGTGCCGAGCACGGGAGGCGAGTCCGGCCGGCACCGCGAGCACGAGGACTACAGCCGGCCGGCCTCGGTGATCGAGCGGAGGAACGCCTTCGTGCGGTCCTCGGTCGGGTCGCCGAAGATCTGCGACGGTGGGCCCTCTTCGTGGACGACGCCGTCGAAGAGGAAACACACCTTCGAGGCGACCTCGCGGGCGAAGCCCATCTCGTGGGTGGCGAGCAGCATCGTCATTCCCTCGGCCGCCAGGTCACGCACGATGTTGAGCACCTCGGACACCAGCTCGGGGTCGAGCGCCGAGGTGATCTCGTCGAGCAGCATCACCCGCGGGCCCATCGCCAGCGCCCGCACGATCGCCACGCGTTGCTGCTGGCCGCCCGACAACCGGTCCGGGTACTCCTTCGCCTTCTGGTCGAGACCGATGCGCTTGAGCAGCGTCATCGCCCGCTCGTTGGCCTCGTTCTTGTCGAGCCCGAGCACCTTGAGGGGAGCGAGGGTGACGTTGCTCAGCACGCTCATGTGCGGGAACAGGTTGAAGCTCTGGAACACGATGCCGACGTCACGCCGCAAGTGGTTCACGTCGACGCCGCGCCCCGACACCCGATCGTCGTCGATGCGGATCTCGCCACCGTCGATCTGCTCGAGCTGGTTGATGCAGCGCAGCAGCGTCGACTTGCCGCAGCCCGACGGACCGATGAGGCACACCACCTGGTGCTCGTCGACGGCGAGGTCGAGGCCGCGCAGCACGTGGTTCGTGCCGAAGTGCTTGTGCACCTGGAGCATCTGGATGAAGGTCACGCCGTCAGCCCCCGGCTCGCATGCGGGCCTGGTCCCGACGGAGCAGCACATCGACCAATCGCGCTTGAGGCAGCGTGATGACGTAGAAGAGCGCAGCGGCGACGGTCAACGCCGACAGGTTGAACTCGGTCGCGTTGATGATCTGCGACTGGTTGACCACTTCGAGCACGCCGATGAAACCCACGAGCGACGTGTCCTTCTGCAGACCGATGAAATCGTTCAGGAGCGGCGGGATGATCCGGCGGATGGCCTGGGGCACGACGACGTGCCGCAACGTCTTGCCGTGCGACAGGCCGAGCGAGCGGGCGGCGGCGGTCTGGCTCCAGTGGATGGAGTCGATGCCGGATCGGTACACCTCGGCCACGTAGGCGCCGTAGGTCAGCGTGAGGGCGAACACGGCGTACCAGAAGTCGTCGAGCGTGCTCAGCCAGGGGATGCCCGATCGGCGGAAGCCGAAGGCCACGAGGTAGAGCACGATGACGGCGGGCAGGCCGCGGAACATGTCGATGTAGGCGATGGCCAGCCAGCGCACCGGAGCGCCGGCCCGCCCCGGTGTCAGCCGCCCGACGGCGACGATCAGGCCCCAGACGAGCACGATCACCTCGGTGACGAGGAAGACCCGGATGTTGACGCTGAACGCTTTGAGGATCTGGCCGAAGTAGCGGCCGATGATCGTGAACCGGAAGAACGGCGTGCGCACCTCGCCGTGGGCGAGCGAGAGAAACAGCAGGATCAGGGCCAGGATGGCGACCGCGGCGCCGAACCCGAACGTGTAGGACGACCACTGTTTGGCGCGGTCGCCCTCGATGCGGGCGTCGATGATCTGGCCGCCATGTTCGAGGCGCAGTGCCGCGCGACTGTGCCGCACCGCCTGCCCGGCCGGGTAGAGCAGCGCGAGGGTGAGCAGCCCGGCCAGGCCGAGGACCACGCCGGCGATCTTGTCGGCGTTCGTGCTCGCCAGGTGGAACGTCTGCGCGGTGAACCCGGATGTCGTGTCGTCGGGCTCGGGTCGCGCCTCCCAACAGCCGAACGGCACCGAGACGCGTCCGACGCCCTTCTCGTTGATCCGTCCCGAGCGGTACCGCCTCGTCGAATCGCAGTGGAAGACGTCGAACGTCGTCTTCGGCTTCCCGGTCAGTTCGAAGTGGGCGAGGGACAGCGAGTGCTTGAAGGCGAGCAGGCTCATCCACGACAGCGCCAGGATGACCAGCGCGAGGACGAGCGCGCCGACGGAACGGACGCCGTAGGTGCGAGGCCGGGCCGCCGCCGCCGACTTGGGAGTCGTCGACGGCAGCCCACTGAGCGGGACGCCAGTCGTCACGGACGCAACGGTCAGGCGGTGAAGAAGGGAACCGCGGCCGGGTCACCAGACAGATAGGACGTTGCCAGCTTGTTGAGAACCTTCGAATCGATCATGTCCGTGATCGCCTTGTCGATCTCGGCCCCGCTCTTCGAACCCTTCGGGTAGATCGCACCGTAGGACTCGCCGGTCTTGTACTGGCCGACCACCTTCTCTGCGCCGTTCGACTTCTTCTCCTGCTCCTGCACGATCGACGTGTCGGTCATCGCCGCGTCGACGGAGCCGGAGTCGAGCGCCGCGAACATCGCCGCGTTGTCGTCGAACACCTTGGCGTCCTTGTTGATCTTGGCGAGCGTGAAGTCGGCACCCGTGGTGCCCTTCTGCACGCCGATCTTCAGCTTCTTCAGGTCGTCGGTGCTCGCCACCTTCGTGTCCTTCTTCACCAGCACGCCGATGTCGGAGGCGAAGTACGGCGTCGAGAAGTCGACGACCTCCTTGCGCTTGTCGGTGATCGAGATCTCGGCCAAGGCGAGGTCGAAGGCCTTCGTCGTGCCGGCGACGAGCTGGTCGAACTTCACGTCGACGATCTCGACCTTGGAGAGGCCGGCGCGGTAGGCGATGTTGGCGGCCATGCAGTACTCGTAGCCGTCCTTGATCGCGGCGACCGCGGTGCCGTTGAACCAGCCCGGTGCGGGCAGGCTCGTCTGAACGGTGAGCTGTCCGGCCTTGGCCGGCGTGATCTTGATCGAGCCCTTCTTGCCGGTGAGCTCGCAGTTGCCGATCTTGGTCGCACCGCCGGAGCCGGCCGACGACGACGTGCTGCTACCACAGGCGGCGAGGGCCACCATCGACCCGGCCAGCACCAGGCTGGCCAGCTTGTTCGTACGCAACATGTTCTCTCGCTTCCCGGCCTGGCGGGCGTGCCGCCGGCCGCATCTCTTCACCATGGGTTGGTGCGGGGAGCATAGACCTGGCCCCGTGCCTCCGATTGCGCGTCGCCGCGAGCACCAGATCAATACAGCCAGGGGTACGGGCTCCAGTCGGGGGCGCGCTTCTGCAGGAACGAGTCGCGGCCCTCGGCGGCCTCGTCGGTGCCGTAGGCGAGCCGGGTGGCTTCGCCGGCGAACAGCTGTTGGCCGACGAGGCCGTCGTCGATGAGGTTGAACGAGTACTTCAGCATCCGTTGCGCAGTCGGGCTCTTGGCGTTGATCGTCGCGCCCCACTCCAGGGCCACGCGTTCGAGGTCGGCGTGGTCGACGACCTCGTTGACCATGCCCATGCGATGGGCGTCGTCGGCCGAGTACTCGCGTCCGAGGAAGAAGATCTCGCGGGCGAACTTCTGGCCTACCTGGCGGGCGAGGTAGGCCGAGCCGAACCCACCGTCGAAGCTCGCCACGTCGGCGTCGGTCTGCTTGAAGCGGGCGTGCTGGCGCGAGGCGATCGTGAGGTCGGACACCACGTGCAGGCTGTG
>JAYUAM010000326.1:0-4710 GCA_043741295.1 Acidimicrobiia bacterium | reverse complement strand
GCACGCGCCCGCCACCGAGGCGTCGTACCACCTGATCGGCGCGACGACGCTGGCGACGATGAAGCCCGGCGCCTACCTCGTCAACTGCGCGCGCGGCGGGCTCGTCGACCAGGACGCGCTGCTCGCCGCGCTCAACGACGGGCACCTCGCCGGCGCCGGGCTCGACGTCACCGAACCAGAACCGCTCCCGGCCGGTCATCCGCTGCTCGACCACCCGAAGGTGATCGTGACCCCGCACATCGCCTCGTCCACCCGAGCGGGCCGGCGGCGGCTGTTCGAGCACGCCATCGACAACGCCCTCGCCGTGCTCGATGGTCGCCCTGCGACGCTCATCCCGTGACCTGCTAGACACGCCCGATGGACACCCTTCGCGCCCAGTGGGCCGCCGGCAAGCCGACGTTCGGCGGCTGGCTCGCCATCCCGTCGTCGGCCACTGCAGAGACCGCCGCCCGAGCCGGCTTCGACTACGTGTGCGTCGACGGCCAGCATGGAGTGACCGACTACCAAGCGACGGTCTCGATGATCCAGGCCATCGTGTTCGGCGGCTCGACTCCCATCGCCCGGGTGCCGTGGAACGAGCCGGGCATCATCGGCAAGATGCTCGATGCCGGCGCCTACGGCATCGTCGTGCCGATGGTGAACTCGGCCGCAGAAGCCGAAGCCGTGGTGCGAGCCTGCCGCTACGCGCCCGACGGCGCGCGCAGCTTCGGCCCGGTTCTGGTGTCGATGCGCGATCGCGCCTACACGACGAACGCCAACGCCGATGTGGCAACGATCCCGATGATCGAGACCGTCGAGGCGCTGAAGAACATCGACGAGATCCTGGCGGTTCCCGGGGTGGATGCCATCTACATGGGTCCTGCCGACCTGTCGCTCAGCCTCGGCCTGCCACCGGGCAACAACGACGACCGCAGCGAGTTCACCGACGCTCTGGCGCACATCACCGCCGCCTGCAAGCGCCACGGTGTCGTCGCCGGCTGCCATGCCACGGGCGCCCTCGCGGCGCGGCGCATGGAGCAGGGTTTCCAGATGATCACCGTCGCCGGCGACATGCTGGCGATGCGCACGAAGATGAGCGAGGAGCTCGCCACGGCTCGCACCGAGTCGACACCCGACGCCCCCAAGTCGGTGTACTGACGGTCGTCACACTCAGGCTCGCCGACCGGTGCGCGGCACGCGAGAACCGGTGACGCCAGTCACCGACGTTGCGGACTGCGCTACCATCGGTCCCTCGGCGCCTTTGGAGCGCTACAACCCAATCCATCCAGGGGGATAGCACTAATGAAGAAGACCACGCGACTGGTGGCACTCGTCGCCATCGTCGGCCTCGCGGCAACTGCCTGCGGGAGCTCGAAGTCCAAGGCGGCATCGACAACCGCAGCGAAGGCCACGGCCAGCACGGCGGCCGCCGCAGTCACGACAGCCGGCGCAGCAACGACAGCCGCCAAGGCAGCAGCCACGACGGCCGCAGCCACCACCGCGGTGCAGGCGACGCAGGCCAGCGGCAACATCACGATCGCCGTCATCACCCACAGCGACGGCGGCGTGTTCTGGTCGGTGTTCAAGAAGGGCGCCGAGAAGGCCGGTAAGGACCTCGGCATCACCGTCAAGGAACAGGGCTCGAACAACAACGGCGTCAAGCAGGCCGAGATGATCAACCAGGCCGTCACCGACAAGGTGAGCGGTCTGGCCGTGTCGCTCGCCGACCCGGCCGCCGTCAAGGACGCCGTCGCCGCCGCCGTGAAGGCCGGCATCCCGCTGGTCACGGTGAACTCGGGCTCGAACCTGTACAAGGACTTCGGCGCGTTCACCCACATCGGTCAGGACGAAGAGACCGCGGGCATGGGTGCTGGTGACAAGTTCAACGCCGCCGGCGTGAAGGTGCTGCTGTGCGTCAAGCAGGAGCAGACGAACACCGGTCTCGACGCCCGCTGCAACGGTGCCAAGAAGACGTTCAAGGGCAAGTTCCTCGACCCGATCACGACCTCGGGTGACAAGTCGGGCAAGCAGCAGGCCGACATCAAGGCCGCCCTCGACTCGAACAAGGACGTCGACGGAGTGTTCGGCACGGGCCCGGTCGTCGGTCACGACGCCGCCGCCGCCACCAAGGAGCTCGGCCGCAAGGTCACCATCGGCGCCGTCGACCTGTCGACGGACATCCTGAAGGACATCTCGGCCGGCGAAGTGGCGTTCACGATCGACCAGCAGCAGTACCTGCAGGGCTACGTGGCGGTCCTCGCGCTCTACATGGACGTCACCAACAAGAACACCCTCGGTGGTGGCCTGCCGATCAACACCGGCCCCGGCTTCGTCACCAAGGACAACGCTGACGCCGTGGCCAAGCTGGTCGCTGCCGGTACGCGCTGACGCAATGCTCTGACCAGGTGGGCGGCCGTGCCGCTCCACCCGTTGTCTGACGCCGGCCGGGGTGGTTTCACCGCCCCGGCCGGTGGCGTATGTTGCATCAGGTTTCTGGGGGAACAGGGGGAGCAATGAGTGTGACCGATGCTGCCGCGAAGGCGCGGCCCGAGCAGGCACCCGCGACGTCGGCCGATGAGCGCATCGCCCATCGCGGGCCGATGCGACGGTGGTTGATCTCGCCCGAGATCGGGGCGCTCATCGGAGCGGTGGTCGTGTGGGCGTTCCTGTGGGGCAACGGTGAGACGTTCGGTACCGCCGGCACCACGCTCAACTGGCTCGATGTCGCCGCCCCCTACGGCGTCATGGCCACCGCCATCGCGCTGCTGATGATCGGCGGCGAGTTCGACCTGTCGTCCGGTGTCATCACGGGTGGCACGGCGATGGTCATCGGCCTCATGTCCCGGTTCTTCGCCGGCAGCGGCATCCACATCGGCTGGGCGATCCTCGCCGCATTCGCGGCGGCCGCCGCCGTCGGCTGGTTCAACGGCTTCATGGTGAACCGCACCGGCCTGCCGAGCTTCATCATCACGCTCGCCTCGTTCTTCGTGATGCGCGGTCTGATGCTCGTGCTGTCGAAACGGCTCGCCCAGAAGGTGTACGTCGACCAGATCAAGGATCAGCGGGGGGCCAAGGGCTTCGGCCAGTGGATCGCCCACGAGTGGCGCTTCACGCAGTTCGGCGCCCGGGACAAGCTCCTGGTTATCGGCGTGGTGCTCGGCGCCGCGCTGTTCATCTACGGCCTCTGCGAGCAGTCGTTCATCCGTCGCGCCAAGACCGCGACCCGAGGGCTCGTGACGCTCGTCGTCGGCGCCGCCATCGGTCTCGGCGGGTTCGCCGGACTGCTCTCCACCGACGGGGTCGGCAAGAACGCTCTGTTCTCGCTCGTCACCGCCGTCGGGGCGATCGTCGGCATCGTCGGCCTCGGCCTGACGCGGTGGGAGGCCAGGAGCGACGCGTCACCGGCCACGCTCGCCGCCGGCAGCCTGCCGCAAGCGGCACTGCTCCGGTTCGGGCTCGGGCTTGCCGGCATCGCCGTCGCCTGCCTGATCCACTTCCCGTTCGACCGCCACGAGCGCCGTGCCGTGCTCACCTGGATCTCGTCGGGCATCCGTCCGGTGGTCGCACTGCTCGCCTTCGGGGTCGGCTTCGCCCTGTCCGTTCGCTCGATGCTGCCCGGCATTCGCGAACGGATGCGGGGGTCGGCGATCGTCAAGGTCGTGCTGTTGAGCCTGTACGCCGCAGGCGTGCTGTTGGCCCTCACCCTGTCGATCATGCAGCTCACCACCGTGCAGGCGCTGCGGGCGATGGGCATGATCATCCTCGCCACCGGCGGCATCGCGCTGATGCTGCTCGCCCGCGGCCATGCCGCCAAGGTGAGCCGCACGTGGCCCGTCGTCATCAGCGTCGTGGCGGCTGCGTCGATGGTCGTCCTCGCCATCGTCACGCGGATGGATTCGACTGCGCAGCGGTTCCGGATCGTGCTGCCGGCCGCACTGATCATCGGCGCCACGTTCCTGGTGGCGAACTCGCTGCTCGAATTCCTGATGACGAAGCGCACCTACGCCGACGTCCACGCCGATCACGTGGGGCGTCGCTTGCAGGTGATCGGCGCGCTCCTCGCCATCGTCGGCGTGATCATCCGGTTGATCTTCACCAACTTCACCGCCGCCCAGGCCGCGGCGTTGAGGGCGAACGGCAAGCCGGTACCACAGAACGTGCTGCGCGAAACGGTGATCTGGTGGGTGCTCGTCGCTGGCGTCGGCGCCTACGTGCTCGGCAAGACCCGCTGGGGCAACTGGATCTTCGCCGTCGGCGGCAACAAGGAAGCCTCGCGGGCGGTCGGCGTGCCGGCGAACCAGGTGAAGATCGGGCTGTTCGTCGTCGTGTCGTTGTGTGGAGCGCTCTCGGGCACGCTGCTCGCCCTGCGCTACGGCACCGTACAGGCGGACCAGGGCACCGGGCTCGAGTTCGAGTTCATCATCGCCGCCGTCGTCGGTGGCTGCCTCATGACCGGCGGCTATGGCTCGGTCATCGGCGCCAGCCTCGGCGCCGCGATCCTGGCCATGTCGACCACCGGCTTCCAGACGGTGAAGGGGTGGAACAGCGACGCCCGGTTCGCGTTCCTCGGCGGCGTGCTGCTGGTCGCCGTGCTTGTCAACAACTACGTCCGCAAGAAGGCCCAGGAGGCCCGATGAGCACGCACCAGGCCGAGGTTCGGCTCGACGCCGACGGCACCGAGATCCCCCTGCTCGAGCTGCGCGGCATCTCGAAGCACTTCGGCAACGTCAC
>JAYUAM010000325.1:0-1917 GCA_043741295.1 Acidimicrobiia bacterium | reverse complement strand
ATCACGACAAGCTCCAGCGGGCCGTTCCGAAGCCGATCCGCATGTGGCGGTACGTCGAGGTCTTCGAGCGCTCCGGCGTGTTCAAGGCCGATGCGCTCGCCGCGGTGAACGCCACGTTGCTCACCGTCACCTGGCTCGAACACCTGCTGCTGCTGTCGATGCTCCAGCACCCGAGCGGTCGGTGGACCTGGGGTCGGTACGTCGTCGTACATCCTGCGGGCAACTCCGACTTCGCGGAAGCCTGCGCGCAGTACCGTGAGCTCCTCGTCGATCCCTCGACGTTCGCGTCGGTGACGATCGAGGAGCTGCTCGACTCTCGCGCCCTCCCCGCCGCGTCCGTCGCCGCACTGGGTCGGCGCTACCGTCCCGCCAGAGCGCCCGCGGCACCGCGGTCCTGACTCGAGTCACTGATCGGCCGCCGTACCACGTCGCAGCGATACGCGGACGGTACGCCGGGAAGTTCCCATCTCCTCGAAACGAATCGAGGGGGTCGATCAGTGAGAAAGCTTGTTGTTGCCATCGTCATTGTGGTTGGAGCGGTTGCGCCTATGGCGTCGCCATTCCGGGGCGCCGTTCAGCCGAAGGGCCCAGTGCCCCGCCTGATGTCCGTGGACAACGGTTGGTGGACGCGCTGACTGTCGTCAGGCGACGAGCGCGCTCAGTTCACCGAGCACGTCGCGGCGGTCGAACCCGAGGTCGTCGCAGACATGCGCAGTTCGTAGGGCGGCTTGGCGGGCGCAGTCCATCGACTGGACCCACGGGGCCGGAGTCGTACTCGACCTGTCAGCGGTGTTCGCCAACCGCGACGCCCTCCCCCTCGTGATGATGGCCGCCACCAGCTGGCTCCAAGCCGCGATGAGCGGCCTCAAAGCCAACGGCCGACGCGGGCTGCTCGTCGACGACGAAGTGTGGGCACTTCTCGAATCCGAACAGACCGCCCGCCACCTCCAAGCCCGACTGAAGCTGTGCCGCGACCGCGGTATCGCCAACATCCTCGTCACCCACCGCCTCTCCGACCTGCGCACCCTCGCCGACGCCATCCGCCTGGACGGTGACGAACGACGCGAGGCGTGGGTGGCGTCCCTGCCCGCCGCCGTCGCACGGCTCGAGCGCGCGTGGTCAGTGGACGTTGGCGCGCCGTTTCAGCCTGGCGGTCAGACTGCCTGGGTGGCCCCCGCGCGCACCGCCAGCGGAGACGACGTTGTGCTCAAGCTTGCTTGGTGGCACCCCGAAGCGGACCGCGAAGCTGCCGGACTCGGCGTGTGGGACGGAGACGGTGCCATCCGGGTGTACGCCAGCGACCGCTTCGACGGCACCGTCGCGCTGCTGGTCGAGCGGTGCGTGCCCGGCACCCCGCTCATGTCGCGATCCGAGCGTGAGCAGGACACCGTCATCGCCACGCTCCTTCAGCGGTTGTGGCGCGACCCGCCACCGGGTCACCGGTTCCGTCCGCTGCAGCAGATGTGCGACGCGTGGGCCGACGAGTTCGAGCAGCAGACAGCGGTGCGGCCCGTTGACCTTGATCCCGGTTTGGTGCGAGACGGGATCATCCTGTTTCGCACCCTGCCCGCGACCACCGAGCGGCACGTGCTGTTGTGCACTGACCTGCACGCCGGCAACGTGCTCGCCGCCGAGCGGGAACCGTGGCTGATGATCGACCCCAAACCGCACGTCGGTGACCCCCACTACGACGTGGTGCAACACCTCTTGAACTGCGACGAACGCCTCCACGCCGACCCCCGCGGCTTGGCTCGCCGCATGGCCGACCTCGCCGGCCTCGACCGCGATCGGCTTCTGCTATGGCTCTTCGCTCGCTGCGTCCAACAATCGCCGGACTGGCCCGCACCCCTCACCGACATCGCCCGCCGCATCGCGCCCACCTGACGAGCAACGTCAGCTGCCGCGAAGCCGAGATCC
>JAYUAM010000324.1:0-1917 GCA_043741295.1 Acidimicrobiia bacterium | reverse complement strand
TGTGGCCGGAGCTCCGTCGTACGTTCCACCAGCCGGTGTCGGCGCTCACGTGGATCGGCATTGCGTCGACCATCGGCTACTCGCTGGCCAGCGCGGCGAGCGCCCGGCTGGCGCGTCGCTTCGGGCTGGCGGCGGTGCTCGTCGTGTCCGCCGCGGTCATCGCGGTGGTGATGCTGCTCCAGGCGGTCGACACCTGGTGGCTCGCCGTTCCGTTCCTGGCGATGATCGCCGGCGCCGCCGGTGGGGCGGTCGACACCTCGGGCAACACCTACGTCGCGACGTATCACGGCGTACGGGCGATGGGTGTGCTGCACGCCATGTTCGGCGTCGGCGCGGTGCTCAGCCCACTCACGCTGAGCGCGGTGCTGCAGGCGGGTTTCTCGTGGCGCCCGGTCTTCGTGGTCGCGGGCGCGTTGTTCGCCGTCGTCGGTGTGCTCGTCCTCGCCAACCGCGAGGGTTGGGGTGGCGGCCGCTCGACGGCCGCCACGCCATCGGGCGAGCGGGTCGTCCCGACCGAGGGCGCGCTGGCCGGCAAGGGGGTGGCCATCGTTGCGGACGGCCGGCTCGCGGCTACCACGGTTGCGGCATCGGCCACGCCCCGGGTCGCGCTCGGTGTGGCGTTCTTCGTCGCCAACGTCGCCTTCGAGCTGACGATCGGCAACTGGGGGTCGAGCTTCCTGCGTGATCTGCGCCATCTGCCCAAGACGGTGACGCAGCGCTGGTTGGCGGGGTTCTGGGCCGTCTTCACGCTCGCCCGCGTCGCCCTCGGATGGCTCACGGCGCGGCTCGGCGAGTGGCGGGTGCTCGATCTCAGCATCGCTTCGGCGTTGCTCGGCGCCGTCGTGATCACGTTCGTACCGGGCGGGACCGCGGCCGGGATCGGCATGCTGCTCTGCGGGGCCGGCATCGCCGCGCTCTTCCCGTTGCACACGTCGCTCACCGTGCGCCGCGTCGGGGCGGAGCGGGCGGCGACGGTGATCGGCTACCAGATCGCTGCCGCCGGCGTCGGTTCAGCGCTGCAGGCCGCCTTGCTCGGCTGGATCTCCGCCACGGTCGGGTTGCGCGCCTTCGGACCCGCGCTGCTCGCCATCGGGGTGGCGATGGCCGTGGTCGAGCGCCTCGTCCGGCGGGCGGCCATCGCTCGGGTCCCGTCCGGCTGAGGCTGCGGTCGGCCGGCGTGACCCGAAGCCAGGGCCAAGAGCCGGCCTACCAGATCGCGATCCGCTTGGGATGCCGGTGTTCGAGCAGCTTGCGGTCCTTGGTGATCAGTGACCACCCGTGCTCGATCGCGGTCGCGTAGATGACGCGATCAGCGGGGTCGCCTGGGAACCTTGCGGGTAGGGCGACCGCTGCGGCCGCGATAGCGGGCGTGGTTCCTACTGTTCGCAGCCCTTGACCGAGCTGCTCGAGCCACGAGCGAATCGGGATCGAGACCATGATCCGTTCGTGGTGGGCGAGCCACGCCAGCTCGAACCAGGTCACCGATGCGATCGCCAGCTCGTCGGCGTGCTCGATCGCACGCGTGGCGGCTCGACTGAGCCGTCCGGGTTCCGCGGACCACCATTGCACCACGTGGGTATCGAGAAGCACCGTGGTCATGCGAGGTTCCAGCTCGCTCCGGTGGTGAACAGATCCTCGTCCTCCACAGCGGTCATGGCCACCTCAGCGAAGCGCCCTTTCAGGACGTGGGGGCCCGTGGCGGGCACGATCCGGGCCACGGTCCGGCCGTGCTTGGTCACCTCGATCTCGTCACCAGCCGCGACCGCGTCGAGCAGGGCGAGGATCTTGGCCTTCACCTCGGTGGCGGTCATCTGTAGGGTCATATGGTCACTCTAGTGGTCAGATGCGCCTCGCAGCAGGCCTCCCTGGCGGGGTCCGCGCGGGGCGCCGAACCCGTCGCCTCGCCACGCTGGCCCG
>JAYUAM010000323.1:0-1921 GCA_043741295.1 Acidimicrobiia bacterium | reverse complement strand
GCGCTTCGCGGGCCACCGACGCCACGATCGCCGTCGTGTCCGTGGCGTCGATCCACACAACGGCCACACCGTCGCCGGGAAGCGCGAGCAGATGGGTGGTCATCGCCCGCAAGGCGTCGCCCTCGACGATCGGGAGGGCGAACGGGATCGAGCGCGATCGGCCGGACCGGGCGACTTCGGCGCACGCGGCCACGAAGCCGCTCACGACGAGTTCGGGGAACGCCGTCGCCACCCGCTTGCCGACGGGCTCCGGCACGCGGCCGGCGACGAGGGAGCGGGCCAGCGGGTTGGCGGCGGCGATCGTCAGGCTGCGGTCGTCCGCTCGGTCGAGCAGACGGACGACGCACACCGGGAGCGAGAGCTGCGACACCAGCGCGCCCCACTGCCCGGCCTCCTCCTCGGCGAGGCGCTTGCTCGTGGCGTCGAACATCACGCCCCAACGGCTCGCCCCGCGTCCATCGGCCGCCGGCTCGACGCACACCCGTTCCTCGAGCCAGTGGATCGAGCCGTCCTCGGCGACCGCGCGGTACTCCAGCCAATGGTCGAGCCCGGCGTTCGTCTTCTCGTCGGTGTAGGCGATCACGTGGAGGTCGTCGGGGTGCAGGTAGTCCGCCCAGCGGTGTTCGTAGTACCAGCGGTGGTCACGGCCGAGCAGCTCGACGATGTTCGGGCTCACGTAGGTCATCGTCGTCTTGGCGGTGTCGTCGACCTCCCACGTCACGAGGCCGAGCTCGGTCGTGAACGAGTCGTACCGCTCGCGCATGCGCTTGTAGGTGCGCTCGAACCCGCCAATGGCGAGGACGATGGCCACGTGGGCGGCGAGGCCGAAGAGGTAGAGACTCCACTCGATGCGCTCGGCCGAGCGGACGGTGGCAGCGCCGAGCACGACGGCGGCGAGGAGCACCATGCGCTGGCCGGTCCGGCGCCCGAGGACGGTGACGGCGAACCCGACGTTGGCGATGCTCACGAGCAGCCCGAACGCCAGGAGGTGGGGCACGACGAGCACGGGGGCGACGGCGAACACCTCGTCGGCCCAGATCGCCCACGGCGGGTACGTCGCGCCGAGGGTCACCCGGCGCCACAACCACGCGGCGCCGAGCACGCCGACGACGAGGGCGAGGGCCGCGAGAGGGAGCCGGTCCGGGAGGTCGCTCACGACGAGTGCGCCGCCGAACGCGACCGACGAGAGGAGCCGCACCAACACCATCCGTCGCCAGAATGCCGTCGTATCAGCGGCGCGAAGGCCCATCGTCGGCTCGCCGAGCCAACGGGTGCGCAGTGCTGGGTTCCGAGCGTCGCCCTGTTGCTCCGGTCGTCCCTGTGTCACCTGTCGCCGTCTCGGTACGTGGCTACCTCACCACGAATCGTAGATCCCGCGGCGAACCTCGAGTGCCAAGCGGCCCCAGAATTCAACGATGACGCCACCACGTGGCGTCCTCCCCGCCGAGCGTGCTGCCCGGTGGGCCGTCCCGCCGGTACTCGTCGAGGATCGCCCGCCACGGGCCTTCGGCCCCGAGCCGCCCGAGCAGCGCGCTCACGCCCCACACCACCCGGTCGAGCACGACGAAGCTGGCCGGCAGGTCGAGCTGGCGGATCACCGCCCGGTGGGGACCGTTCACCGCCGTGACCTTGGCGAACGCCTCGGCGACGGTTTCAGGGGTGAACCTGAAGCGGTCCGTGAGGTACGGCTCGTAGGGGCTCGACACGTAGGCGAACACGTCGGCCGGGTCGAGCCGATGGCCGGGCGCCAGGAAGCCGGCCGCTTCCATCGCCGTGACGACGGCCGCGGGGTCCCGGTCGGTGACGATGGCCTCGATGCATAGCGAGAGGCGTTCCCACTCACCGGCCTCCCACCGCTTCACGAGGCCGAAGTCGAGGAACGTCGGGGTCCCGTCCGTGGCGAAGCGGTAGTTGCCCGGGT
>JAYUAM010000322.1:0-1922 GCA_043741295.1 Acidimicrobiia bacterium | reverse complement strand
TGGCGCGCCTCGTGCAAGGGCGCAAGGTCGATGCCACCGAACCGGTCGAGCGAGGCGCGTTGGGTAGCCGTGGCCAGAAGGCTCTGATGGGCGTGCTGACCGTGCAGGTCGACGAGGCGAACCCCCTCCTCGGCGAGCGCCGCGACGGTGGCCAACCGGCCATCGACGTAGGCGCGCGAACGGCCATCGGCGGGGATCACGCGGGCGAGGATCAGCTCCTCGTCGCCCACAACGAAACGCCCCTCGACGCGGGCCTCCTTGGCACCCGGACGAACGAGCGTCGGGTCGGCACGCCCACCGACGAGCAGGTCGATCGCTTCGACGAGCATCGTCTTGCCGGCCCCGGTCTCGCCGGTGAGCACCGTCATGCCCGGACCGAGCACGAGCGACAGGTCGGCGATGACGCCGAGGTTTTCGATGCGCAGTTCGTGCAGCATCAGCGGTCCGCCAACCCGAACTTGGCCTTGAGGATCTGGTGGAAGTGACGGTCGCCGAGTCGCACCAGCCGGGCGACCCGCTCCGACGCCCGGCACGACAACACGTCGCCCGGCACGAGCGTGGTCGTGCGCCGACCGTCCACGGACAGCACGGCGTTGCGGTGCCCGACGACTTCGAGGTCGAGGTGCTCCTCTGGATCGAGCACGAGCGAGCGGTCGAACAGCATGTGCGGCGACACGGGTGTGATGAGCAACGCCCGATGGCGGGGCGACACGATCGGGCCGCGCGCCGACAGCGAGTACGCAGTGGAGCCGGTGGGCGTGGCAACGATCAGACCGTCGGCGGCGTATGTGGTGAACAACGCCCCGTCGATGTGAACGGCGAGTCGCACCGTGTGACCTGACTCGTCCTTCTCGAGCACCGCCTCGTTCAACGCCCGCCACGTCACGGGAGGCGAGCCATCTCCCCGACGGACGTCGAGCTCGAGCAGCATGCGCTCCTCGACGCGATGGGTCCCGGCGAAGAACCGAGTGAGCGCCTCGGTGAGATGCGCCGGCTCGACCTCCGTGAGGTAACCGAGCAGGCCGACGTTCACGCCGAGCACCGGCACGAGCGCGTGCGTGATCTCGACGCTGCGCAACATCGTGCCGTCGCCCCCGAGGCTCACGACGACATCGGCGGCCACGGGCTCCTCGTCACTCGCCAGCTCTGGCAGACCGAGCGCCTCGGCATCGTCGAGGAGCATGCGCGCATCATGGCCGTTGCGGTCGGCCCAGGCGGCGATGTCGGCCGCCAACGCCTTTGCCTCGGCCCGTTCCCGGTGGGCGACGATCAGAATCGCGCTCACGACGCCCCGCTCTTGTCCATCGGCCCGATCATCGCACGCCGCCGTCGTCCGACACGGGGCCGGTGTCCGACTCCGGACCGGTCGCGGTGCCATGGGTGCCGGATGCCGTCGGCGCCTGCGGATGGCCCGGCCCGACGGCGTGAACGAGCCACTCCACGTTGCCGGCCGGCCCGGCCAGCGGACAGTCCATCCATCCGCGCACGTCGGCGCCCTGGTCGCGCAGATGGGCGTCGATGTCGTCGCGAACCTGCCGCCGAACGCTTTCGTCACGAACGACACCGCGTCCGCGCGACACCTCGCGCCGACCAGCTTCGAACTGCGGCTTCACGAGCCACACGAGGTCGGCCGCCGGGGCGGCGAGGGCGAAGAGCGCGGCACTCACCGTCTTCAGCGAGATGAAGGAGAGGTCGGCGACTATGACCTCGAACGGGCCACCGATGGCGTCCACGGTTGCCTCCCGGATGTTGAGACCTTCGCGCACGGTGACCCGTGGATCGGCTCGGAGCGATTCGTGGAGCTGGTGATGGCCGACATCGACGGCGACGACGGACGAGGCTCCCCGCTGCAGGACGCAGTCCGTGAACCCGCCGGTGGACGACCCCGCATCGAGGACGAGGCGGCCGTCGACCACGACGGC
>JAYUAM010000321.1:0-10961 GCA_043741295.1 Acidimicrobiia bacterium | reverse complement strand
GTGCCGAGGTACCGACTGCAGGCGACGCGGTGCCGGCGACGACACCGCCCGGCCTCGGCTGACCGACGATCTCGGCGCCGCTGCTGCAGCGGTAGACGCTGGCGGCCGCGGCCGGGACCGGGAGGGTGCCGACGGGGGGCGGAAGCGTCGTGGTCGTCGTCGGCCCCGTGGTCTCCGGCGTCGTCGTGTCCGGCGTAGTCGGCGTCGTCGGTGTGGCGACCGTTGTGGGAGTTGTCGGGGTCGTGACGACGGTCGTCGCGGTCGTCGTCGGGTTGCCGGCTGTCGTGGTGGTGGTTGTCGCCGTCGGGGCGACGGTCGTGGTTGTCGTCGTCGTGGTGGCGGCGACCGTGGTCGTGGTGGCGGCGGCCGCCACCGGGCGGAAGGCCGCGCCGTTCGCCGGGGCGGCGCTCGGAGCCACCGATCCGGCGGCGACGACCTGGGCCGGGGCGACCGGGGCCGCTCCCGACGTGGCGGGGGCCGAGCTGATCGGCCGGCAACGGTCACCGCCCGTCAGCACGATGAGGAAGTAGGGCGGGCCGGGTGCCACCGTGGGCGCGGCGGGCGTGCCCGTGCGTACGAGCGTGACCGCCTGCTCGGGGTCGGACGTGCAGGCGAGCAGGCCCGTGTCGTAGGGGGCGGCGAGGCACTGCTCGAACACTGCCCCGTTCGCCACGGCCGGTGCCGTCGGGTTGGCCGGGTCGACGGTGACCGCTTGGCAGCGGTACACGCCTGCTCGGGTCGACATCACGGCCGACTGGCCGCACAGTGCCGGCAACGCATCGGGCGAGACGGCGGCGACGGCCAGGCCGGTGGCGGTGAAGGGCGTGTAGATCCTCACGACGGTGGCGGCTGGCGCCGGCTCACTTTGCGGGGCGGCCACCGGGCGACGCGTGGCGTCGTCCAACGGTGTCCCCGGCGTCGGCAGGTCGGCGGCCGAGAACCAGCCGGCGGCGAGGTCGCTGGCCAGGGCCTCGAAGCGCCCGCCGACGACGCGCAGGTACTCCTCGTTCGGGTTGTAGGCCCAGATCGCCTTGATCACGCCGGCCTTGGTGAACAAGGTGTCGCCGCTTGCGGCGGCGCACAGGTAGCGACCGGCGGCGAGCGACTCGTCGTAGATGTTGTTGATGTTGATGACGCCGTCGTTGTTGGCGTCGGCACCCCACCGCAGCCAGGTCTGGGGGATGAACTGCATCGGGCCGACGGCGTGGTCGACCTTCGGGTCGGTATCGATGGCGCCGAGGTCGGTGTCGGGCCCGATCGGGATGCCGAGAATGGGTGGCGACGTGTCGCCGTTGGCGGCGAGGCGGCCCTGGGCGTGGTTCGACTCGGTCTTGCCGATGGCGGCGAGCAGCTCCCAGCGCAGCCCGCAGGCCGGCTGATCGGTGTGGACCCGGGTCTCGGCCGCCCGGTAGGCGTCGTAGGCGACGGTCGTCATGCCGGCGATCGTGCCCGGACCGAGGCGGTGGACGTAGGCCTGCAGCTCGATCTCGGCGTCGGTGACCGACTGGCGGGCGGTGGCGAGCAGCCCGTCGAGGCGGGTGCGCTCGAGGGCGATGCGGTCCTTGGTGGAGATCGCCTCGGTGAGCGTGGCGTCGGCCGAACTGGCCCGCTTGCGGGCCTCGCGGGCAAGCTTGAGCGTCTCGCCGCTGGTGGTCTGGATGAGGGTCAAGCTCCAGGCCACGTCGTTGACGTCCCCCTGGGCGACGGCCGTGGCGAGGGCGAACGTCTGCCTCGCCGGGTCGCCGTTGACGTACAGGTCGAGCGCCTGGCGCTGGGCAGCGGCGACCAGTTTGCTCGCCTGCAGGGCGTCGGCCCCGACCGTGCCCGACAGGTTCGCGACCACGTTGGTGGCCTGCTTGAGCTGCCGATCGAGCTCGCTGGCCCGCGATTCGAGCTGGGTGACCTTCGTCGTCAGCGACGTGACCGTCGCCGCCAAGCTGGAAGCGCTGACGGGAGCCGCCGCCGCGTCACCCGGCGGAGCCGCCGATGCGGGGAGAGCGGTGCTGAGGAGGGCGAGGCACACGCACGCTGCAACCAGGGCCGATCCGAGCCGGCGTGCTCGAGATCCTGCGCCGACCATGCCCCGACACACTACGGGACCAACCCGGCGCGCGCCGACCATCCGGGGCGGGGTGCGGGGAGGGAGGTCAGACACGGGGAAGGGATCGGCAGGGGGCCGGCGGAGTTGAGAGAACCCTGATGGTGTATGTCGTCGTAGGTCGTCGCCGCGCCGGGTTCAACGTCGGTTCAAGATCGGCTCAGGCTCTTCAGCAGTCGCTCATGTCCTCGCCGCAGGGAGCCGATCAGGTCCAGGTGACGAAACGATCGCGGGACAGGGACGACGAGGGCTTCGGCCTCATCGAGATCACGGTGGCACTGTCGATCCTGGTGCTGGTGCTGTTCGGCTTCCAGGCGATGCTCACCGCCTCGCTGCAGACCTACAGCCAGGCCCGTCTCACCACGCTCGGCCAGCAGGTGGCGAGCGACCGGTTGGAGCAGGCCCGTCGGTGGAAGTGGGACGACCTCGGGACGCTGACCGGAAGTCCCCACGGCACGATTCCCGACACCACCACGACGACGGTCGGCACGATCAGCTTCTCGATCCGCACGGTCATCGTCGATGTGCTCGACCCGGCCACCGGCGTGTCGATGAACGTGCGCAAGGTGACGGTCTCGGTGACCCGTACCGGAACGACGCTCGCTCCCGTGACCTTGGCCACCTTGATCGCGTCGCCGACGGCCGGGTCCGTAGCGAAGTCGACGATCATCGTGCAGGCACTCGACTTCTGCTCCTCGAGCCAGCCGATCGCCGGTCTCACGGTAACGATCGACAAGGGGCCGAGCGCACCGATCTCGCAGTCGACGGACGTGAACGGCAAAGCCCAGTTCACGAACCTGACCGCCACGTATGCGCCGGTGACGCCGACGCCGGCCGGCGTGCCGCAGGACTACTACAGCGTCATCTTCACGGACACCACGTCGCCGTACGCGCTCATCAGCAACACCACGAACAACCAGATCCCGGTGAGCAACTGGGCGCCGGCGACCTGGAATCCGAACCCCAACTTCATCCAGTTCGCGCTCGACCCGGGCACGATCAAGCCGCCGACCTTGCTGTTCGCCAAGAAGGGTCGCCTAGTCGCCCACGTCCGGCCACCGAGCGGCTCGGGCGAGACGAACGTGCCCGGATCGGTCGTGTTCAAGAACAGCGACTCGGGGCTGACGTACACGGCCCAGCCGGTGGGGTCGACCCCGTTCGCCGTGTCGTCGATGACGAGCGGCACCGTCACCGACGTGGTGAGCCCCTGTGAGGACTCGAAGTACAGCTTCGTGTTCACGCCCTCGGGCCAGAACGCCCTGACGTCGCCGGCGATGAGCCTGGGTGGCACATACGCCTCGGGTGACCTCGACGTCGACGGCTACGTGCAACTGCCGAACGCCGTGAACCAGATCTTCAACTTGCAGTACTCCGACGACAGCACCGCCGTGAAGGGTGCGACCGTTCAGCTCACGGCGGGGGGCCCTGCGCCGATTCCGGCGGCGACGCCCGTGATCGGGACCAGCGACCTAGTCACCGGGCAGGTGACCTTCTCGACGCAGTACAACTCGGCCGTCTACCACGTGAAGGTCCTCGACGGTCCCCCTTCTGCGGCGGCACCGACCGGTTGGGTCGGTACCGAGTTCGACTACCAAATCGGGCAGAGCCCGGTTCCTAAGACGATCACGCTCGCCCGCCCGGCGCCCGTCTCGCAGGTGATCCGTGTGGTCGATTCGGCAGGTACCGCGGCGCCCGGCGCCAGCGTCACCGTCACCGGTGGCAGCGGACCGCCGCAGACCGGCTTTACCGACTCGGCCGGCTCACTCACGCTCCCGATGCAGCCGTCGACGATCCCCTACTCGATCGCCGTCGCCGCGCAGGCGCCCATCGCGACCGCGCCGCTCGGCTGGCAGGCCACGACCGACACGGTGATCGTCACCCCGGTACCAACCACAAAGACCGTGACCGTTTCTCTGCCGGCAACGGTGACCCAGCAGATCACGGTGCAGTTCCCGCTCGGCGTTCCCGTGCACAACCCGACGGTGACGATCGGCACGGGCCCGACCGCGCAGACCAAGGTCGCCGACAGCAACGGGCAGGTGTCGTTCGCAGGGGTGCAGCCCAGCGCCGTCCCGTACGTGTTGACGGTCGCCGCAGGAACGTCGGGCAACGGCAATGCGACCGGGTGGTTGACGGCAGCCGACACGGTGGTCGTCACGACGACGCCTACCGGCAAGACGGTCACGGTGGTGCCGGCGTGACCCGCACTCGACCCCCTCGCATCGGCGACCGGGCGGCGAAGCCCGGCGAAGCCGGTCTCACGCTCATCGAAGTCGTGATCGCCATGGCGGTGCTCATGCTCGCGTTCACGGCGATCTACCGGGCGCTCCGCACGGCGAGCAGCTCGGCCGCCGCCGTGTCCGAGATGGCCCAGCAGCAGTCGGACAGCCGCCGCGAGGTCGACGAGCTGGTGTCGGATCTACGCATGGCGTGGTCCGGCAACGACACTCTTGCCCGGTTCGTCAACAACTTCGGCCCGTGCAACGTCACGTTCTACTCGCCGACGCGCGAGACGGCACCGAGGTTGCGGCAGATCACGTATTCGATCACGACGGGCACCGACCTGAAGCGGACCGATCTGTACTCGACGAACACCGCAACCGCAGGATCGACGACGTGGGTCTGGCCCGTCACGATCCCGACCCCCGTGACCGTGCTGAAGGGCGTCGACAACATCCCGAACAACTCCACGCTCGGCTGCAACGCGGCGTACCCGCTGTTCCGCTACTACGCCAAGGACGACACCGAGATCGTGCCGCCGGCGGCCGCCTCGGTCTCGTTGATCAAGCGCGTCGCGATATCCCTGACGATCGACCGGATCGTCGGCAAGTTTCCGGAGCCAGACGTGTTCGCCACGTCGGTCGAGATGAGGAGCAAGTGATGAAGCGACGGGACGAAGAGGGCGCAGCCCTGATCATCGCCGTAGTGGTCGCCGTGGTGATCGCCGGGCTGAGCGTGGCGATGCTCAGCCGCACCCGCACCGAGGTGAAGCTGTCCGGCTACCAGGCCGAGCGGGAGGCGGCGTACCAGGCCGCGCAGGCCGGCGCCGACGACTACATCGCCAGGATGACGGGCAACCCCACGTACTTCCAGACCACGGTGCACCCCGCGGAGGCGACGCGCATCTACAACGGTGCGGCCACCCCCACGTACCCGGCCGGCGCGAACGTCACCGGTCTCGGCACCAACTGGTCGTACCCGGTGAAGCGCAATGCCTACAACGCCCTCGGGAACGGCTACGGCTACAGCCTCGAGGTGAGGCCCCCGTCGGCGGCGAACTACGGTGGAGGCACGGTCGTGAGCGTGACGGGATACCGGTCGGCCAACCCCCGCTCTCTGCGCACGGTCGAGGTCACGTTCAAGGGCTCGAGCATCGCCGACTTCCAGTTGTACTCCGAGTCCGGCGTCGGGTACGGCCCTGGGGCGGTGACGACTGGCCTCGTGTACTCGGGCGGCGCGATCGCCTTTGCGGGTGCGGCCCAGAACAACGTGTTCTCCAACCTGACGGGCGGCGTCAACAGCGGCGCCGGACTCACGACGAAGGCGACGTGCGACCTCTCGTCGGTGCCGTGCATCAAGTCGGGGTTTCTGGTGGCGACCAAGGGCGATGTCGCGTTCGACAAGCAGTTCCCCGAGGGCCCACCGTCGTTCGACGCGTTCAGTGGCTCGATGAACGATGCCCAGCGCGCCACGCTGACCGTCTCCGGTCCGACGGCCTACTACCTTCCGCAGATCTACGTGTCGGGCGCGACGGTCGACAAGACCAAGGCCTACGGGCTCCAGTTCAAGAACGTGGCCGGCGTCGGCAAGGTCCACGTCTTCAAGTGCACGAAGGATGCGGCGGCCCCAGGCTTTGGTGACGGTGGGGTACGGCCGAAGTGCGTCACCGACCCGGCGCATCCCTCGGACATCGTCGTACCGCCCGCCGGCGCGATCTACTCGCCGCAGTCCGTGCTCGTGTGGGGCCAGCTCAACGGTCGTGTGACCGTGGTTACCGAGGCCGACGGCATCCAGGGCGAGGGCGACTACGTCACCGAGGGTGGACCGGGGAGCCCGTCCAGGACCGTGATGTCCTACGTCGACCCCAAGGACGACGTGCTCGGCGTCGTGGCCAGGCGTGACATCCTCATTCCCGAGTGGGGTCCGTCAGGGACGGCGGCCACGCCGGTGACGATCACCGGCTCCGTCATCGCCCAGAACGGCAAGTGGCGTGAGGGTTGTGGGTACTCGTCGGGTGGCGGCTCTGGCTACAAGGTTGCGGCCTCGATCCCCGGATGGGGCAGCAACGCCTTCGTCGACAGCGACGCCAGCTGTGCCGATCACGGCGTCGTCGTCTTCACCGAATCGATCGCCACCCGGCTCGGCGGGTCGATGGCCAACCTCTTCGTCACGAGCCGGACCTACAACTACGACAACGACCTCGCGCTGAAGGTCCCGCCGTACTTCCCGGTCGTCGATCAGAGCTACGTGATCCTGCGCTTCCGCGAGGTCAACACGCCGTAGTAGTCCCGGAGGCGCCAGCTGGCCGCTGGCGCCTGTGCTACACCGGCGCGGTGGTTGATCTCCTCACGCTGTACGCCCAGGCGATGCCGGACAAGTTGGCGGTGGTCGACGATCGGCCCGACGGAGCGGTCGAGCGGCTGACGTTCGCCGAGCTCGAGGAGCAGGCCAACCGGCTCGCTCACGTGCTCCGCGCCCGCGGCGCCGGCCCGGGCAAGAAGGTCGTGTGGTGCGGCGCCAACTCGGTAGGTGTGGTCGTCGGCGTGAACGCGTGCCGCAAGATCGGCGCTACGGCCGTGCCGCTCAACTACCGCCTGTCGGACGAGGAGGCGGCCTACGTCACCGATCACAGCGACGCCGACCTCGTATACGCCGACGCCGAGATGGCCCCGATGTTCGCCCGCATCCGCGCCCAGATCCCCAAGGTGCGCGACGTTCTCGTGTACGACAGCAAAGCGGGAGCCGTCGATCTCGGTGGAGCCGTCGCCGTCGAGCCGTTGCTCGTCGCGGCGCCGGCAACGCCGGTCGAGGTCGACGTCGAGGCCTCCACCGCCTCGGCGACGATGATCTACACGTCGGGCACCACTGGCAAACCGAAGGGCGCGCTCCGCCGCACCGGTACCGACCCGGCGCAAGCGGCGGCGCTCGTTAAGCTCGTCGGCTACACCACCGACGACGTGTACCTCACCACAGGTCCGCTCTATCATTCGGGGCCGGGCGGCTTCATGGGTGTCGCCCACGCGCTCGGCAACACGGTCGTGCTCCAGCGGAAGTTCGATCCGCAGGACTGGTTGCGCCTCGTGGAGACGTACCGCGTGACCACCACGTTCTCGGCGCCGACGCCGGCTCGCATGGTGTGCGCGTTGCCGGCCGACGTCAAGGCCCGCTACGACCGCAGCTCGATGAAGCGGTTCATCGCCAACGCCGCGCCGTGGAGCTTCGCCCTCAAGCAGCAGTACCTCGCCGAGTTCCCGAGCGACTCGTTGTGGGAGGTGTATGGCTCCACCGAGCTGGGCGTGAACTGCGTGATGAAGCCCGACGACCAGTTGCGCAAACCGGGCTCGTGCGGCCAGGCGTCGCCGATGACCGAGATCAAGCTGTTCGACGATGACGGCAACGAGGTCACCGGCATCGGCCCCGACCATCCGGGCGAGCTGTTCGTGCGTTCGGCCTCGGTGTTCAACGATTACTACAAGCAGCCCGACCGCTACGAAGCCGACCGGCGCGGCGACTTCCAGACCGTCGGCGACATCGCCTACCGCGACGACGAGGGCTTCTTCTACATCTGCGACCGCAAGAAGGACATGATCATCTCGGGCGGCATGAACATCTACCCGGCCGAGATCGAGGCGGCGCTCGAACAGCATCCCGCAGTGCTGGAAGCGGCCGTGTTCGGCATCCCGTCGGACGACTGGGGCGAGCTGGTCCACGCCGTCGTCGTGTCACGCCGAGGCCACACATTGACGGCGGACGAGGTCGTCGCCTTCGCCCGCGAGCACCTCGCCGGCTACAAGATCCCGCGCTCGGTGGCGTTCCTCGACGAACTGCCCAAGACCGGCTCGGGCAAGATCCTGAAGCGCGAGCTGCGCGCCCCGTTCTGGGCCGGCCGCGCCTCCAACGTATGAGGCCTGCGCCGTCAGGCGCCTACTGCGTGAAAGCCGCCGTCGACCATCACCATCGAGCCGGTGGTGGCGGGGAACCAGTCCGACAGAAGGGCGACGCACGCCTTGGCGACGGCGGACGAGTCGTTGGCGTCCCAGCCGAGCGGGGCCAGCTCCTGCCAGCGCTCCTCGAACTTGCTGAAGCCGGGGATCGACCTGGCGGCCATCGTCTTCACCGGTCCGGCGGCCACGAGGTTGCAGCGGATGCCCTTTGGCCCCAGTTCGCGCGCCAGGTAGCGGTTGAGCGATTCGAGCCCGGCCTTCGCCACGCCCATCCAGTTGTAGGCGGGCCACGCCACGCGGGCGTCGAAGTCGAGCCCCACCAGCGAGCCGCCGCGCGTCATCAGCGGTAGGAACGCGTCGACGAGCGTCTTCAGCGAGTACGTCGACACCTGCACGGCGACGGCGACGTCCTCCCACGGTGCGGCGAAGAAGTCCTTGTCGCTACCGAGGCACGACGCCGGCGCGAACCCGATGGCGTGAAGAACGCCGTCGACGTGGTCCCAGTGGTCGGCGACCGCGGCGCGCACCGACTCGACGTGTTCGGTGTTGCTCACGTCGAACTCGAACACCGGGATCGGGCCCGACGCCGGAGCGGGCAGCTTGCGCGCCGTGCGCTCCGTGAGCGACAGGCCGCGGCCGGCGCCCGTGAGGATCACGTTGGCGCCCTCGCGCAGCGCGAGGTCGGCGACGCCGAAGGCGAGTGACGCGTCGGTGAGGACGCCGGTGATCACGATGTTCTTCCCGTCGAGCAGACCCATGTCCGGGCAAGCTACTGCCACCACCCGCACCCGCTTGGCAACGCCGACGGTCGCCCCGACCCGGCAACGCCGTCGGCTCGGCGAGTTCGTCACTGGGACCGCCCATCGGCGGTGTGCAAGGCTGCCCGCCATGCGCATCGGCATCCTCGGAGGCACCGGTCCGGCCGGAACGGCGCTCGGCGCCCGCCTGGCGTCCGTCGGCTACGACGTCGTGCTCGGCTCCCGCTCCCGCTACCGCGCGCTCGAAGCCCGCGACAAGATCGTCGAGCACTGGCCCGACATGGTCCTCAACATCGAGGCGGGCGACAACCAGGCCGCCGCCGACGCCGATGTCGTCGTCATCGCCACCCCGTGGGACTCGGCCGCCACGACGGCTAACTCGGTGGCGTCCCACCTCGCCGGCAAGGTCGTCATCTCGATGGCCAACGCGCTCGTGCGGCTCGACAACGAGTTCCACCCGCTCGTGCCCCCGCGCGGCTCGGTGGCCGCCCATGTGCAGGCGGCCGTCCCGCTGTGCCGCGTTGTCGCCGCCTTCCACCACCTGCCGGCGATGGAGCTCGGCCACCTCGGCGTGCCGATCGACTCCGACGTGCTCATCTGCTCGGACGATCCGCAGGCCACGAAGGTCGTGTCCGAGATCGTACGGGCCATCCCTGGTTGCCGCCCGCTCGACGCCGGCGCGCTGCAGAACGCCACGGCGATCGAAGCGTTCACCGCCGTGTTGCTGCAGCTCAACATCCGCTACAAGACTCGCGTCGCGCCGAAGCTCACGGGCATCCCGAAGCCGATCGACAGCGGAGCCTGATCGCCGTGACGATGCGGCTCTACGACACCGCGCGCCAGCAGATCGTTCCGTTCGAGCCGGAAATGGGCCGCCCGGTCACCATGTACACGTGCGGTATCACGCCGTACGACGCCACCCACCTCGGCCACGCCGCGGTGTTCGTGAACTACGACGTGCTCCAGCGCCGGTTGATCGACCTCGGTCACGAGGTGCGGTGCGTGCGCAACGTGACCGACATCGACGACCCGTTGTTCGCCAAGGCCCGCCAGCTCGGCGTGCACTACCTCGACCTCGCCGCCGGCGAAGAGGCGCGGTTCAAGCGGGACATGGACGCCCTCGACGTGCTGCCGTGCTTCAGTGAGCCGCGGGCGTCGTCGGCCATCCCCGACATCCGCGGGTTCATCGGCATGGTGATCGAGTCTGGCCACGCCTACGTGTCGGGTGGGTCGGTGTACTTCGACGTGTCGAGCTTCCCGTCGTTCGGCGCAGTGAGCAACTACGACAAGGACACGATGCTCGCCTACGCCGCCGAGCGCGGTGGCAGCGTCGAGGATCCGAACAAGCGCAACCCGCTCGACTTCGTGCTCTGGCACCCGTCAGCACCGGACGAGCCGGCATGGGAGACGATCTGGGGGCCTGGCCGACCCGGTTGGCACATCGAGTGCTCGGCGCTCGCGCTCCGCGAGCTCGGCACGACGATAGACCTGCACGGCGGCGGCTCGGACCTCATCTTCCCGCATCACGAGTCGGAACGGGCGCAGTCGGAGGCCGCCACCGGCGAGCCGTTCGTGCGTCACTGGATGCACGTGGCGATGGTGCGGATGAACGGGGCGAAGATGTCGAAGAGCCTCGGCAACCTCGTGTTCGTCGACAAGCTGCGCGAGACGTGGGACCCGCGGGCGATCCGACTGGCGATCCTCAGCCACCACTACCGCCACTCGTGGGAGTGGCACGAACAGCTCATGCCGGAAGCGACGAACCGGCTCGACCGGTGGGTGAACGCCGTCGGTTCGGCCTCCACGCGGCTGATGTACGAGGTGCGCACCAGCCTCGACGACGACCTCGACGTTCCCGGCGCGCTCGGCGCGATCGACGACGCCGCGGCGCGCGGCGAGGGCGTGGTCGAAGCGGCGGCGCTGCTCGGCGTCCGACTCTGA
>JAYUAM010000320.1:0-4729 GCA_043741295.1 Acidimicrobiia bacterium | reverse complement strand
GAGCGCGGCTCGCACGGCTTCCGCCGCGAGCGCGAGGCCGGTGCGACCAGATCGACGGGTGAACGCCGTGCGGCCGATGCCGACGATGGCGGCGCCGGAGAGATCCACCATTCAGCCTTTCGTGGGCGCGCCATGCAGGGACGGCACGCGGGGCACCCGCCCGCCGTCGAGGAGGCGCCGCCCGAGCTCGGTGGTGAGCTGCTCGTGGCCGCCGAGGAGCAGGTCGAGAAGCAGCCCGCGGCGCACCCATTGCTGGAAGCCGTGCTCGACGGTGAAGGCGATGCCGCCGTGCACCTGGAAGCAGTGCGTCGACGCCAGCTGCTGGGCGCGGCCGGCGAGGCACTTGGCGGCGATGGCGCTGACGGCATCCCCCGTCTCCCAGGCCGCTGCCGTCCCCGAGCGGGCGGCGGTGGCGGCAACCCTGACATCTGCGAGGCGGTGCTTCACGCTCTGGAACGAGCCGATGGCGCGCCCGTACTGGTGACGATCGGTCACGTGGGCGACGGTGTCGGCGAGCATCTGGTCGACGGCGCCGATCATCTGCGTGGCGAGGGCGCGACGGCCGGCGGCGATCGCCCGCGCCGCGGCGGCAGCGTCACCGAGCACCTCGGCAGCATGGCCCAATGCCGTCACCCGGCGCAGTGCAAGCGCGGGGTCGAACCCGCCGACGGCCACCGTGGCGCTCGTCGCGGCGTCGTGGGCCGTGATCCCGTCGGTGGCGACGACGACGAAGCGGCTCGCGCGCTCGGCGCCGGCCTGGAGCAGGCCGTCGACGACCACGGCCGACGTGGCGTCGGCCTCGATGCCGGCGCCCCACAGCATGGCCAGGTCGGCCACCGGGACGGCCGAGCGGGCCCGCCCGGCCTCCTCGGCCAGGAGCGTTATCGCCGCGGCCGGGTCGGCGGCGACCAGGTCCGTCCACCCGTCGGCCAGCAGCGCCGCCGTGACGTCGGCCGGCGAGCTCGTGGCGAGGGTGTGGCGCATCGACGCGCGGACGAGCTCCCGCTCGTCGGCGTCCATCGCGATGCCCTGCACCGACGCCATGGTCATCGCCCCCTGGGCAGGCCGAGCACGCGTTCGGCCACGAGGTCACGTTGTACCTCGCCGGCGCCGCCGTAGATCGTGGTGATCCGGGAGAAGGCCCACCGGCTCCGCCAGAGCGCGGCTTCGGGGTCGTCGGCGAGCTCCAGCCGCGGCCACAGCAGCTTGCGTGCCGCTTCCGCGGTCGTCTGCTCCGCGGCGCTGAGCAGGATCTTGTCGACTGAGATCGCCGGCCCGAGGTCGCGACCGGCGGCGAGCTCGGCGATCGTGGCGCACGCCTGCGAGCGCAGCGCGAACAGCGCGAGGTAGGCGTCGCCGACGACAGTCGCACGGTCGGCGTCGCCCGACGCAGTCGCGGGATCGGTCCGACCCGCGTCGTCGGCCCCGGACGGGTGATGGCGGTCGATCAGCTCGGCGAGCTGGGTGTGCAGGTCGGCCTGACGACCCCACGCGTAGGCCCCGCGCTCGAACTGCATGAGGTACATCACCACGGTCCAGCCCTGACCGACGTCGCCGACGAGGTGATCGGCCGGCACGCGCACGTCGTCGAAGAAGATCTCGGCGGTGTCGGCCCGGCCGCTCTCCAGGCGGGTCGGCACCACGCGCACGCCGGGCTCGCTGAGATCGACCCAGAACATCGTGAGGCCGCGGTAGCCGCTGTCGGCGTCGCCCGTGCGCGCCAACAGCGTGCACCACTGCGCCAGATGTCCGTTGCTGCTCCACATCTTCTGCCCGCTGATGCGGAAGCCGTCCCCGTCGGGTATGGCACGGGTGCGCAGCGAGCCGAGGTCGCTTCCGGCGTCGGGCTCGGAGAACCCCTGGCACCACACCTCGTCGCCGCGCACGCCGCCCGCCACGTGGCGGGCGGCGAGGGCCGGCGCGTAGCGAACGAGCATCGGGGCGATGATCTCGACCGAGCCGAGGATCTCCGGGTTCACGTACCCGGCGGCGGCGAGCTCCTCCATCACGACGAAGCGGTGCAACGCCGTGCCGCCGAGACCGCCGACCTCGGCCGGCCAGCCGAGGCGGTTCCACCCGTCGTCCCAGAGCCGCTGCTGCAGCGGGCGCTGCCGGGCAATGGCCTCCTCGAGCTCCTCGGCGACCTCGGTGCGGAACGGTGCGAGGTCGTGCTCGTGCGTGGCGAGCCACGTACGGAACGCCGCCGCGGTCTCCTCCAGCATGGCCTCGGGACGCGGGAACGCTGCACGGTCGACGGTCACCGCGCTCACGCTACCGCAGTGCCCCCGGCCACTCGACAGAAGTGTCAAGTCGCCGGCTACCGTGGATGCTCGTGGCCCTGCCGACGCGCTCCAACGCCCGCGACGCGGCGTGGTCGACGTGGAACGAGCTGGTCCTGCACCACTGGTCGGGGTCCGAGGCGCCGGCGATCGTCGACGACGACGGAACGCTCTCCGGCCACGGGTTGCTCCGGCTCGCCGCCGGCGCTTCGGCGGTGTTCGACGCCTACGGCCTGCGGTTCGGCGAGGCCATCCCACTGCTCATGGACGAGACCCGCGACGCGATCGCCCTCGTGGTCGGTGGAGCCTTCTCCGGACGTCCGGTGGCACCGCTCGGCACCAAGCTCGCCGTCGACGAGCTCGTCGACGCCGTTCGGGCGCTGGGTGCCCGCCAGCTCTTCGCGTCGCCCGATCGCGTCGGGCTGGCGCGGACCGTGGCCTCGCGCCTCGGCGTCGAGGTGGTGGTGGTCGCCGGCCTCGATCCCGCCGAGCCGCTGACAGCCCCGGGCTCGCCGGACGATGTCGTCGTGATAGTCCACACGTCGGGCACCACGGGGCTCGCCAAGCCGGTGCACATGCGTCAGCGGCCCCTCGTCGCCCGCGTCGACGTGTACCAGGAGGTCATGGGGATCGGCCCGGGTGACCGCTACTGCTCGGCGTCGCCCTTCTACCACACGGCCGGCGTGGCGATGGATGCGACGGTGCTCGCCATGGGCGTGGCGATCGTGCCGCAGGACTGGTTCAGCGTCGAGAACTGGCGTCGAGCGGGAGGACTCGGCGTCACGTGCGCGCTGCTCGTGCCAACGATGATCGACCTGCTGCTCGCCGAAGGGGCGCTCGCCGACGCTCAGCCGCGGCTGCTCCAGTACGGCGCAATGCCGATCCATCCCGACACGCTGCGGGCGGCGATGCGGGCGTTGCCGGCCACGCGCTTCCTGCAGATCTTCGGGCAGACCGAAGCGAGCCCGATCACCTTCCTCGATCACGCCGACCACCAGCGGGCCGCCGCCGACCGTCCCGATCTCCTCCTTTCGGTCGGCCGTCCCATCCGGGGGGCCGAGCTGCGCGTCGAGCACCCCGATGTCGAGGGCGTCGGAGAGATCGCGCTGCGCGCAGCGCACGCCTTCGTGGTGGACGAGGACGGGTGGCGACGCACGGGCGACCTCGGGGTCATCGACGACGAGGGGTACCTGGCGTTGCACGGACGGGCGAACGACCGGATCATCCGCGGGGGCGAGAACATCTACCCGGTCGAGATCGAACAGGCGCTGCTCGACCACCCCTCCGTGCGCGAGGCCGCGGTTGTCGGCGTGCCCGATCGCCGATGGGGCGAGATCGTGAAGGCCGTCGTGGTGCCGGCCGATCCGGCGAGTCCGCCGGATGTCGACGAGCTGCGCCGGTTCGTCGCCGACCGCCTCGCCCACTTCAAGGTGCCCGCGGTCGTCGCCGTCGTCGACGCGCTGCCGCGGAACCCGAGCGGCAAGGTACTGCGGCGAGAGCTGCGCTAGGACGAGGAGCGACGCCGTGGGGACCCGACTGACGACCGACGATGAGGGGCTGCACGTCCCCGGCGACGAGATCAACTGGAACGAGAGCCGATACGTCGACGTGTGGGACGCGGAGCGGCGCGTCGGCGGGTGGTTCCGCATCGGAGCGCGACCGAACGCCGGCTACGCCGAGATGTCGGCGTGCGTGTTCCTGCCCGACGGGCGCGTGGCCTTTGCCTTCGACCGCGCCGAGATCGACGGCCACGGGCTCATGGCCGGTGACCAGTCGTGGCAGATCACCGAGCCCTGGCGCGCGAACGTCGTGCGGTACTCGGGACCGATGTCGGTGTTCGACGACCCGTGGGAGCTCACCGACCCGAAGCGGGCCTTCGCCGACGCGCCGAAGGTGCGGGCCGACATCGAGCTCACGTGCAGCACAGAAGGCCTCGGCGCCACCATGGGGCAGGACCAGGACCAGCACCACCTGATCTTCCTGCCCGGCCAGGCCGACTTTCACTACCAGCATCTCGCCCACGTGCGGGGAACGATCTCGCTCGACGGGTTGGACGGGGCGGGCCACCGTACGTTCACGGTCGACGGTCGCGGCGGCAAGGACCACTCGTGGGGACCGCGCAACTGGCACGCCAAGATCTACCTGCGGTGGCTGATCTGCGGCATCGACGACGACAACGGCTTCATGCTTGTGCGCGCCGTCGGTCCGACGAAGCAGACCAGGAGCGGCTTCGTCTGGGCGGACCGCGAGTTCCACGTCGTCGACGGCTTCGACATGGTGAACCGCTACGCCGGTGCGCCGCGCTACGAGCTGCTGCACACCGAGGTCGTGGTGCGCGCCGGCCCGCTCGAGTGGCGAGCGACCGGCACGCCACAGAACCGGCTTCCGCTGCGCCACCGCCAACCCGACGCCAGCGGCGGCGAGGCGACGCTGCGCATCGTGAAGCAGCC
>JAYUAM010000319.1:0-1928 GCA_043741295.1 Acidimicrobiia bacterium | reverse complement strand
ACACCTACCCATCGCGCCGCGAGCACGTCGAGCAGATGACCGTGGGCGAAGGCGAGCACGTCGCCATCAGCGGCGAGCACGCGCTCGATCACCCGGTCGACTCGGGCCGCAATCTGCGGCAGGCGTTCGCCGTTGCGCGGCCCGTCGCGCCAGATCGTCCATCCGGGTCGGTCGACGCGGATCTCCGGCGTCGTGAGGCCCTCGTCGTCCCCGTAGTCCCACTCGGCGAGGTTCTCGTCGACCACGGCCCGTTCGCCGAAGTCGGCGAGCTCGGCCGTACGACGCGCCCGCTGGCGTGGGGAGGTGAGCACGAGCGCGAACGAGAAGCCGATCAAGCGGGGCCCGATGGCGAGCGCCGCCTTCTCGCCGGTCGGTGTCAGGGGCAGGTCGCTGCGGCCGGTATGGCGGCCGGTTCTCGACCACTCGGTCTCGCCATGGCGCACCACGACCAGACGGGGGCGTTTGCCGACGGGATCCACGACGACGTCCACGTTCCGCCCGCCGTCAGGGCGCCGACGAGGGCTCGTGCCACACGCCGCCCTCGACGATGCCGTTGGCCGCCGCCGGACCCCACGAACCGCGGTCGTAGCGGAACACCGGCCCCGGGTCGTCGAGTGCGGGTTGCACGACGCGCCAGGTCTCTGCGACCTCGTCCTGGCGGGCGAAGCGGCGCAGCTCACCTTCGATGGCGTCGTCGAGCAGCCGTTCGTAGGCGTCGCGTCGCTCGCCGAGCGAAGCGGCGAAGTCGCACGAGAGGTCGACGTCCTCGGAATCGAGATGCGGGCCCGGCGTCTTGGCCTGCACGGTGAACGTGACGCCGTCCTGCTTGCCGAGGCGGAAGCGGATCAGGTTCGGTCTCGGCACGTCGCCGCGGGCCTCGTCGAACAGCAGGCGCGGGGGTTGCTTGAGCTGCACGATGGCTTCGGTGGCCGACTGCGGCAGACCCTTGCCGGCGCGCACGTACCACGGCACGCCCGCCCAGCGCCACGAGTCGATGAGCAGACGAACGGCGGCGAACGTCTCGACCGTCGAGCCCGCGGCGACGCCGGGCTCGTCGAGGTAGCCGGCGTACTGCCCGCGGACCATGTGCGCGCACGAGATCGGCTGCATCGCCGAGAACACCTTCGCCTTCTCGTCGTGGAGGTGACGCGCCTCGGGCCCGACCGGCGGTTCCATCGCCAGCAGGGCGACGACCTGCAACAGATGGTTCTGCACCACGTCGCGCAGCGCGCCGACCGAGTCGTAGAAGCTGCCGCGGCCCTCGACCCCGATCGTCTCGGCCATGGTGATCTGCACGCTCTCGACGTAGTTCCGGTTCCAGATCGGTTCGAGCAACGAGTTCGAGAAGCGGAACACGAGGAGGTCTTCCACCGACTCTTTGCCGAGGTAGTGGTCGATGCGGAAGATCTTCTCCTCCGGGAAGACGTCGTGGAGGATCTTGTTCAGTTCCATTGCCGATGCGACGTCGCGACCGAACGGCTTCTCGACGACGATGCGCCCGCGGTCGTTCAGTCCGAGCTTGGCGAGCGACTCGACCACGAGCTCGAACATCGACGGGGGGATCGCCATGTAGAACACCGCGTTCTGCGAATCGAGGCGATCGAGCGTGTCCTTCAACTGTTGGAACGTGGCGAGGTTGCTGTAGTCGCCGGCGACGAGATCGAGCCCCTTCACCGCAGTGTCGACGACGACGGGATCGGCGTCCTTCACGCTCTCCGTCATCGCTGCCCGGGCGTGCTCGCAGAACGTCTCGTCGGTCCAGTTGTCGCGGGCGACACCGATGACCGGCACGCCGAGGCGGCCGTGGCGCACGAGGTTGTAGAGCGCCGGGAACAGCTTGCGCTTCGACAGATCGCCGGTGGCGCCAAACAACACCAGGGCGTCGGCCCGCGGGCCAATCACGCCGGCGCGCCCTTCGTCGCCGGCGC
>JAYUAM010000318.1:0-1931 GCA_043741295.1 Acidimicrobiia bacterium | reverse complement strand
CCATCGACGGGAACGTCCTCGACCGCATGCTGTCATCGGACCGCGGGAGGGAGATGACCGCGTGGGAACCGCCGCAACCGACCGTCGGTGAGCTCAAGGAGCAGTACGGCGACCGGACGATGACCGACGAGGAGCTCCTGCGCCGTTACCTCGTGCCCGCACAGGATGTCGAGGCCACCCGTGCTGCCGGGCCTGCACCGCGCGCGTACCGCTTCGACGACGACGTGATCCCCGAGGCGATCGTGGCGGCGTTGCTGTCGGGATCGCGTGTGGGGTACGCGCATATCGAGACGCCGGGCTCGACCATCACGCTCCGGCGATGATCCGACCCGCGGTAGGCGTTCACGATCCGCGGCCGGTTGGCCGGTCAGGCAGTTCAGGAACCATCAGACCGTTGATCATCAGATCGTTGGGGGCTTCATGACCGCATACGAGTTCGATACCACGCTCGACCCGGACTATCCCGTGCTCACGCGCGGCAACGCCGGCGAGATCATGCCCGACATCGTGTCGCCGCTGTCGGCCACCGTGTTCTTCCCGCCGCTCGAACGCGCCTGGCGCCGCTCGTTCACCGAGACCTGGGCGGTGATGGACTGGCCCGACTGCCCCACGACGTTCGCGCCGATCGTCGGCGGCCGCTTCTACATAAACATCTCCGCCTTCCGACGTCTCGCCGACCTCACACCGGGCACCAGCCCGGACGACATCGATCGCACGCTGTTCGCCGCCGGAGGCATCCGGCTCGACCCGTACGAGGTGCCCGACGAGGCGGGCTACGCCGAGCGTGGTCAGCGGATCGCGGCGGCGACCGCGTCGTTCCTCGAACACCCCCCGCTCGAGCGCGTCCAGCGTGAGCACGACGCCGCCCAGTTCAGGCGCACCGAGGGGCGCGCCCAGCGGCAGACGCGCTCGAACGAGAAGCTGCTCGCCCGGTTCGAGTCGATGCAGCCGCTCATGGAGTCCGACTTCGTTACGCTGTTCGTCGGATCGTCTGTGAGCCCGGTCGTGCTCGGGTCGTTGCAGGCGGGGCTCGTTGCGTTCTACGGCGAGCCGGGGTACGAGCTCGGCCGCCAGGCCGTGATGGGAACCGGCGGGATCGAGTCGGCCGATGCGGCGAAGGCGCTCGCCTCGCTCGCCGGGCTCAAGGGCGAGGCGTTCGAGACGGCGTTCGCACGGATGCTCGAGCAGTACGGCTTCCGCGGCGTCAACGAGTGGGAGATCGCCTCGCCATCGTGGGAGATCCGGCCCGACGTCCTCCGTCGAGCGGCCGAGGCGGTGCAGGCCGGCGGCGCTGAACGCGATCCGGGATCGACGCGTCGGACGGCGCTGGCGAAGTTCGACGCGGACGGCGTCCGCGAGAAGTTCCCCGAGCTCGACCTGTGGCTCGAGCGTTGCCAGGTGTGGATGGGCGTGCGCGAACGCACCAAGGCCACCTGCGTGCTCACGATCAACGAGATGCGCCTCGACGCGCTCGAGATCGGCAACCGTCTAGCGGCCGAGGGCACGCTCGAATCGGCCGACCAGATCTACCTGCTCACGTTCGACGAGTTCCGGGTCGCCGCGCGTGACGGAACGCTCGATCTCGACCGGATTCACGCCCGGCAGGCGGCCAAGGCCGAGCTGCTGCGGTACCAGGAGCCGCTGTTCGCGATGGCCGGGCAGATGCCGCCGGTGGAGGAGTGGCCACTGAAGGCCGAGGCGACCACGGCCGGTGACGAGCGGCGTGAGGTGGTCGGCGCCGCCGGCAGCCCGGGTGTCGCGACAGGGCGGGCCCGCGTCGTGCTCGATGCGTACACCGACGAGCCGACCGAGCCCGGCGAGGTGCTGGTGGCTCCGATCACCGATCCAGGTTGGATGCCGCTGTTCGTCGGTGCGGTCGCCGTCGTCGCCGAGATGGGCGGCGAGCTCAGCCACACGATGATCGTCTCGCG
>JAYUAM010000317.1:0-4741 GCA_043741295.1 Acidimicrobiia bacterium | reverse complement strand
CGGGCCCGACGGCCGCGTGCACTACGGATGGGACGAACGCCTTCGCCTCGGCAAGGGGCGGCTGCTCACGGTGTCGACGACCGCTGACGGCGAGACCGACGAGCTCTCCGGCATGTTCGACGGCTACGAACGCGGCGCGTCGACCCTCCGCTTCGTCGTGCTCGACGGCAACTTCGTGCGGATTCCGACGAAGACGGTCTGGTCGGTCCGCGATGTCAGCTGAGGGGACCCGGAAGGCGATCATCGCCGCCTTCCTCGCCAACCTCGGGATCGCCGTCTCCAAGTTCTTCGCCTTCGCGGTCACCGGATCGGCGTCGATGTTGGCGGAAGCGATCCACTCCGTCGCCGACACCGGCAACCAGGGACTGCTGTTCCTCGGCGGCAGACGCAGCCGCAAGGCGCCCACCGACGAGCACCCGTTCGGCTTCGGCACCGAGCGCTACTTCTGGGCGTTCGTCGTCGCCCTCGTGCTCTTCTCGATGGGCGGCCTGTTCGCGCTGTACGAGGGCATCAGCAAGCTGCGCCATCCGCACACGACCGACAACCCCGTCGTCGCGTTCGTGATCCTCGGCCTCGCCGTTGCTCTGGAGACGTACTCGTTGCGCACGGCGATGGGCGAGGCGAACCACATCAAGCCGCGTTCGATGTCGTGGTGGCGCTTCATCCGCACCGCGAAGCAGGCCGAACTGCCGGTGGTGCTCCTGGAGGATGTCGGCGCCGAGGTCGGCCTGCTGTTCGCACTCGGCGGTCTGGCGCTCGCCGAGATCACCGGCAACCCGCGATGGGACGCCGTCGGCTCCCTGGCGATCGGCCTGCTGCTCGTCGTGATCGCCGTCATCCTCGCCGTCGAGACGAAGGGACTCCTCATCGGCGAGGCGGCCTCGGGGCCGGCGAAGGACGCCCTCCACACCGCGCTGGAGGCGACACCGGGGCTGCAGCGGGTGATCCATCTGCGCACCCTGCACCTCGGACCCGACGAACTCCTCGTAGCCGCGAAGGTGGAGTTCGACGCCGGCATCTCCTTCGCCGAGCTGTCGGCCCGCATCGACCGCGCCGAGGCCGCGATGCGGGCCGCCGTGCCCCAGGCGACCGTCATCTATCTCGAGCCCGACGTCTACCGCCCGACCGACGCTCCTGGCGCGACCGACGGCGCGAACGGCGTGGACGGCGCGACCGACGGGGCCGACGACGTCAGCGCGCGACCGTGACCGGGCTGACGGTCGACCGGAACCCGTCGCCGGCCGACGCCCGCAGGTCGGCCCGCACGGGCATCGGCGCGGTCGTCGTCGCCGTGCTCGTACTGTCGGCCGGCTCGACGATGGTGCGACGGGCCGATGCGCCCGGTGCGGTGGTGGCGTTCTGGCGCCTCGCCGCCGCCGGGGTCGGCTGGCACGTCATCGGGCTCGTGCGCGGGCGGCGGATCGACCGACGGACCTGGCGCCGCGTGGCGCCCGCCGGGCTGCTCTTCGGTATCGACCTCGCGCTGTTCTTCACTGCGGTCACGCTGACCCGCGTCGCCAACGTGGAGTTCATCGGCACCCTTGCGCCGGTGATCGTCGTACCGGTCGCCGCGTTCACTCTCGGCGAGCGGATAAGCCGACGGATGATCGTGCTCGGCACCGCGGCGTTGATCGGCATCGCCGTGGTCGTCCTCGGATCGAGTGCGTCGGGCGGCGACAGCTGGCTGGGCGACGCGCTCACGGTCTGCGCCCTGTGCTCGTGGTCGGGCTACCTGCTGCTCACCAAGCGGTTGCGCCAGCACGTCGACACCGGCTCGTTCATGACGGTGATGACGACGGTGGCCACGTTGACCGTCCTTCCCGTGGCCCTCGCCACGCACACGTTCCTCGGACCGGGCATCGCCCATCGCCACTTCGGCTTCTCCGTGCGCGGGCTGTTTCACGTGCCGTTCCACGGGTGGGTGCTCATCGCCGTGATGGCCGTGACGAACGGACTGATCTCACACGGCATGCTGGCGTGGGCGCAACGCCGGGTCCCCGTCTCAACGATCTCGCTTGTGCAGGTGGCGCAGCCGGCCCTGTCGGCGACGTGGGCGTATCTCGCCCTCGGCGAGGACGTGCAACCCGTCCAGGTGGCCGGGATGGCCGTCGTGCTGCTGGCCGTCGGTGCGATCGTGCTCCGGGCTGGCTCCCCTGGATCGCCGGCCGACGCGCTACCATCTGACCCAGTCATCTCCGGCTGAACTTTGCCGGCACAACCAACGGGGAGCTCGGAGGAACGCCGGGCTGAGAGGGTGGACGCCGCCACCGACCCGAGAACCTGATCTGGGTAATGCCAGCGGAGGGAACGGGTGGAACACGCGGTCGTCATCACCGGTGGAGACCCGCCCGATGCGCGCGCCGCGGCGAGCGCCGACCGGTCGGCGTTCGTCGTCGCCGCCGATTCGGGGCTCGATCACGCCCGGTCGCTCGGGCTCGACGTCGATCTCGTCGTCGGCGATCTCGATTCGGTGAGCAGCGATGCCCTGGCCTGGGCCGAGGCCCGGCAGATTCCCGTCGAACGGTTCCTGGTCGACAAGGACGCCACGGACACCGAACTTGCGATCATGGCCGCCGTCGAGCGCGGCGCCCGCCACGTCATGCTGCTCAGTGGAGCCGGCGACCGCCTGGACCACCTCCTCTCGGTCGTCCTGCTGCTCGGCCACGTGGCGTTCGCCGCCGTCACGCTGGAGGCGTGGGTCGGTCGGGCGCACGTCCTGCGCGTGATCGGTCCGGGCGCGCTCGTCGTGCCGGCGGGGTCCGGCGAGACGCTGTCGCTGCTGCCGATCGGCGGACCCGCGCATGGCATCACCACGACGGGCCTGCACTACCCGCTGCACGACGAAACGCTCGCCGCGGCCACGAGCCGCGGCGTGTCGAACGTCGTCGCCACGTCTCACCCATCCGTCACCGTCGCGCAGGGCACCCTGCTGGTGATCCGTCCGGAGGCCCTGCCATGAACTCCCCCACCTGTCCCACTCGTCGCCCGGTTCACCGTGTCGGCCGACTCGCGTTGACCGGCCCCGTCGCCGTGCTGGCGGTGCTGGCCGCCTGCACAAGCTCGTCGGGCACGAGAACGTCGTCGGGCACGAGAACGTCGTCGGGCCCGAGAACGTCGTCGGGCCCGGCCGGCACGGCGGCGGCCGTCGCAACGAGCCCTGTCACACTCACGCTCGTGACCCATTCGTCGTTCGTCGCCACCGACTCGGTGCTCGCCGAGTTCACGGCGTCGACCGGCATCAAGCTCGACGTACCGAAGAGCTCGAGTGATGCCGGCGAGCTGCTCGCCCGCTCGATCCTGGCCAAGGGCAAGCCCGAGGGCGACGTGCTGTGGGGCGTCGACAACACGTTGCTCTCAAAGGCGGTGTCGGCCGGCATCCTCGACCCGTACACGAGCCCGGCCCTTCCGCAGCTCGACCCGGCGGCGGTCGCCCTCGTGCCCGGCCACGAGCTGACCCCGGTCGACCTCAGCGACGTGTGCGTGAACTACGACCTCGCCCGCTACGCGGGCACCACGCCAGCGCCACAGACCCTCGACGATCTCGTCAAGCCGGCCTACAAGGACGCACTCGTCGTCGAGAACCCGCAGACCTCGTCGACCGGTCTCGTGTTCCTGCTCGCCACCGTCGCCCGCTACGGCGAGACCGGTTGGCAGGCGTACTGGAAGGGCCTGCGGGCGAACGGCGTGAAGATCGTCGACGACTGGACCCAGGCCTACTCCACCGACTTCTCCGGTTCGGCGGGCAAGGGGCCACGCCCGATCGTGGTGAGCTACGCCAGCTCACCGGTGGCCGAGGTGGCCTTCGCTCCCGACCCGAAGCCGACCACCGCGCCGACAGCGTCGTTCACCGACGGCTGCTTCCGCCAGATCGAGTTCGCTGGCGTGCTGAAGGGCACGAAGCACCCGGCCGAAGCGCGCAAGCTCGTCGACTTCCTGGTCTCGAAGGCGTTCCAGGAGGACATGCCGCTGAACATGTTCGTGTCACCGATCCTGAACGGGGCCGGTGTCCCCGCCGTGTACGCGCAATACACCGCCGTACCGGAGACACCACTCACCCTCGACCCGAAGGTGATCTCCGCGGAGCGCGACAAGTGGGTCGAGGAGTGGACGACACTCGTGCTCCGCTGAACGGGCGCATGAGCCGGCGCATGAACGGGCGCATGAGCCGGCGGTCGCCCCGACCGTTCACGGCACCGACGCTCACGGCACCGACCCGCGCCGCCACGCTCGCCGCGCTGGCACCGCCCGTCGTCGTTCTCGGCGTCTTCTTTGCCTGGCCGCTCGTGGCCATCGCCCGGCGCGGACTGGCCTGGCCGGCGCTCACCCGGGTGTTCGGCGAGCCCGTGATCTGGCGCGTCGCCTGGTTCACGTGCTGGCAGGCGGCGGCGAGCACGGCACTCACGCTGGCCGCCGCCGCGCCGATCACCTACGCCCTCTCGCGCTTCTCGTTCCGAGGACGCCACGCCGCACTCGCCCTCGTCGGCGTGCCGTTCGTGCTCCCGACGGTCGTCGTCGCCGTGGCATTCCAGGCAACGCTGCCCGCCCGCTGGCAGCAATCGGTGACCGCGATCCTGCTCGCCCACGTCTTCTTCAACGTCGCCGTGGTCGTGCGCACCGTGGTGCCGGCATGGCAGCAGCTCGACGTGCGCTACGAGGATGCCGGCCGCACCCTGGGCGCCAGCCGCTTGGGGGCGACGCGCACGATCGCCGTCCCGTTGCTGCGCGGTCCGGTGCTCGCTGC
>JAYUAM010000316.1:0-4742 GCA_043741295.1 Acidimicrobiia bacterium | reverse complement strand
CGCGCGCGCAGGCGCTCGGCGGCGCCACGAAGTTGGGGGAACGAGCCGACGTCCGAGCAGACGACGACGAACTCGTCGCCACCGATGCGGCCGACGAGGTCGTCGCTTCGCACCGCCGCGGCCAGGGTGGCGCCGATCGCAGCCAGGAACTCGTCGCCAGCCTGGTGGCCGAACTCGTCGTTGATCTTCTTGAACCCGTCGAGGTCGAGGAACAGGAGACCCAGCGTGCGTGCCCTGCTCGTCGCCCGCACGACGGCCCGGTCGAGCTCCTCGAGGATCGCCCGCCGATTCACGAGTCCGGTGAGCTCGTCGTAGCGGGCGGTGAAGGCGATCCGTTGCTCGGCCTCGCGCCGCTCGGTCACGTCTCGCCCGGCCGAGAGGAACTCGGTGATGTTGCCGTCGTCGTCGAACACCGCCTTGTCGATCCACTGGTGCCAGCGGATCCGGCCGAACCCGTCGCCGCTGCGGTGCTCGTTCACCTGCACCGGGTTCTGCCGGCTCAGGTTCTTGAGCGTGACGAGGGCGGCGGCGACGTCCGGGCGCACCTCGTCGGGGACGAGATCGAGGAAGCTCCGCCCGATCAGGTCCTCGGCGGCCTGCCGGTGGTAGGCGGCGTAGGCCCGGTTGACGTACACCAGCGTTCCGTCCGCGAGGTAGCGGCACACGAGGTCGGGGAGCTCGTCGACGAGCTCTCGGAACGGCTGATCGGGGTCCATGGGGCTTCAGGCGAGATATCGGCCGTGCGGTCCCGAACTTGACGGTTGCCCGGGGCGGAGATCCGGCGGCGTACACGTGTTCGTTCCTTGGTAGGATGCGGCCATGCCCGATTTCAAGGTGATGTCGGATTTTCAGCCGGCCGGCGACCAGCCGAAGGCCATCGCCCAGCTCGCCGAGGGGATCGAGCGCGGCGAGCGGTTCCAGACGCTGCTCGGCATCACCGGCTCCGGTAAGTCGGCCACCATGGCGTGGACGATCGAGCAGGTGCAGCGCCCCACGCTAATCCTGGCCCCGAACAAGAGCCTCGCCGCCCAGCTCACCCAGGAGATGCGCGAGTTCTTCCCGGAGAACCGCGTCGAGTACTTCGTCTCCTACTACGACTACTACCAGCCCGAGGCCTACATCGCGTCGAGCGACACCTACATCGAGAAGGACTCGTCGATCAACGACGAGATCGACCGCCTCCGCCACTCGGCGACCGCCGCCCTGCTCACCCGGCGCGACACCATCGTCGTCGCGTCGGTCAGCTGCATCTACGGCATGGGGAACCCGGACGAGTACCGGGGCATGCTGCTCGAACTGCACACCGGGGTCGACTACGACCAGCGCTCCATCCTGCGTCGCCTGGTCGACCTGCAGTACGACCGCAACGACGCCACGTTGGGCCGCGGCAAGTTCCGGGTGCGCGGCGACACCATCGAGGTCCACCCCGCGTACGACGAGACGGTGCTGCGCATCGAGATGTTCGGCGACACCGTCGACCGGCTCACGGTCATCGACCCGCTCACGGGCGAGCAGCTGCGGGAGCTGACCGAGACGATGGTGTTCCCAGCTACGCACTACGTCGCCGGCGACGAGCGCATGGCCCGCGCAGTGGTCGGGATCGAGGCCGAGCTGCAGGAGCGCCTCGCCTTGTTCGACAAGGAGGGCAAGCTGCTCGAGGCGCAGCGCCTGCGCATGCGTACGCAGTACGACCTGGAGATGATCAGCGAGGTCGGCTACTGCAACGGCATCGAGAACTACTCGATGCACATCGACGGGCGCAGCCACGGCGAGCCGCCGTTCACCCTGCTCGACTACTTCCCGAAGGACTTCCTGCTCGTCATCGACGAGAGCCACGTCGCCGTGTCGCAGCTGCACGCGCAGTACGAGGGCGACCGCTCCCGCAAGAACGAGCTCGTCGATCACGGGTTTCGGCTGCCCTCGGCGCGCGACAACCGCCCGCTGCGCTTCGAAGAGGTGATGGAGCGGCTGAACCAGGTGGTGTTCCTCTCGGCTACGCCGGCCGCCTACGAGCTGCGGGTGTCGACCCAGATCGTCGAGCAGATCGTGCGGCCCACCGGGCTTGTCGACCCCGAGGTCATCGTCAAGCCCACCAAGGGCCAGATCGACGACCTGATGGCGCAGATCAACACGCGCACCACGATGGGTGACCGCGTGCTCGTCACCACGCTGACCAAGAAGATGGCCGAAGATCTCACCGAGTACCTGCTCGAACAGGGTCTGCGGGTCCGCTACCTGCACTCCAACGTCGACACCATCAGCCGGATCGAGATCCTGCGGGCGCTGCGCCTCGGCGAGTTCGACGTGCTCGTCGGCATCAACCTGCTGCGTGAGGGCCTCGACCTTCCCGAGGTCTCTCTCGTCACGATCCTCGACGCCGACAAGGAGGGCTTCCTCCGTTCGGAGACGTCGCTCATCCAGATGATCGGTCGAGCCGCCCGTAACGTCGACGGCCAGGTCATCATGTACGCCGACAAGGTGACGCCGTCGATGACGCGTGCGCTGAGCGAGACGAACCGGCGCCGCGGCCTGCAGATCGCCTACAACGCCGAGCACGGCATCAACCCGCAGACGATCCGCAAGGCGGTCACCGACATCCTGTCGATGCTCCGGCCCGACGAGGGCGCGCCCCTCCCCGGCGGGCGCGATCGTCGCAAGGTGCGCGAGCGCGACGAGAAGCGCCGCAACGAGCTGCTCTCGCTCCCGCAGCAGGAGCTTGCCCGGCTCGTGCTCACCCTCGAAGAGGAGATGCACGAAGCCGCCACCGAGCTGAAGTTCGAGTACGCCGCCCGCCTGCGCGACGAGGTGAACGACCTCCGCCGCCAGATGCGCGACGCCGGCTGACCGCGCCGGTCAGCGGGCGCGCCGCTTGGCGCCGGGTCAGCCGGCCATGTCCGCGAGCGCGCCGGCCACGAGGGGCTCGAGGGTGAGCTCGGGCTGGTTGGCGCGCAGGTGGTTGAGCCAGTACTTCGACTCGAACATCGCCAGCAGCACGCCGTCGGTGCGGCGCATCACGTCGACCCCGCTCATCTTGGTGAGCTTCGCCCGGCTCGCCTCATCAGTGCGGCGGGCGAGGGTGAAGCGGCTGTGCGAGATCTCGACCGGGGCGCCGAACTCGTTCGCCATGCGGTTGGCGACGACCTCGAACTGCAGCTGACCGACGGCGGCGAGGACCGGCGGCTGCTCGGGGTTCTCGGCGTCGCGCAGCACCTGCACCACGCCTTCCTCGTCGAGCTGGGCGATGCCGCGGTGGAACTGCTTGTAACGACCCGGGTCGAGCACGCGGACGGCGGCGAAGAACTCGGGCGAGAAGCTCGGGATGCCGGCGAACACCACTTTCGAGCCGGCGAAGAGCGTGTCGCCGACGCGCACGTCGGTGGCGTTCACCAGACCGATGACGTCGCCGGGGAACGCCTCGTCGATCGTCTCGCGCTCCTGGCCGAACACCGAGTGGGCGTACTTCGTGGCGAAGGGCTTGTTGGTACGGGCGTGGATGACGACCATGCCCCGGTCAAAGCGGCCCGAGCACACCCGGGCGAAGGCGATGCGATCGCGGTGGTTGCGGTCCATGTTCGCCTGGACCTTGAACACGAACGCCGAGAACTCGTCATCGAGGTGGCGGGGCTTGCCGTTGTCGTCGGGGCGGTCGGTGGGGGCCGGGGCCAGGTCGATGACGCCGTCGAGCAACGGGCGCACGCCGAAGTTGGTGATCGCCGATCCGAAGAAGACCGGCGTGGTGATGCCGGCCAGAAACGATTCCAGGTCGTGGGTCGCGCCGGTGGCCGTGAGCAGGTCGGCGTCATCGATGGCGTGTGCCCATGCCTTTCCCTCGGCGTCCGCCGCCTCGGCGGCGGTCATGCGCTCCTCCCCCGCCTCGGCGGCACCGTGGCTGGTGCGCGTGTAGCGGATGAAGTCGCGCGAGGCGATCTCGACCACGCCGCGGAACTCGCCGGCGATGCCCACGGGCCAGGTGACCGGGGTGGCCTTCACGTCGAGCAGGCGCTCGATCTCGTCGAGCAGGTCGAGCGCCTCCCGCCCCGGTCGGTCCCACTTGTTCACGAACGTGAGCAGCGGGATCTCGCGAGCCCGGCAGACCTCGAACAGCTTGAGCGTCTGCGGCTCGATGCCCTTGGCCGCGTCGAGCACCATGACCGCGGCGTCGGCGGCGGAGAGCACGCGATACGTGTCCTCGGAGAAGTCACGGTGGCCGGGGGTGTCGAGCAGGTTGACGACGCAATCGCGGTACGGGAACTGCAACACGGTCGAGGTGATCGAGATGCCACGCTCCTGCTCCATCTCCATCCAGTCGGACGTCGCCGAGCGGCGGCCGGCCCGGGCCTTGACGGCGCCGGCGGTCTGCAGGGCCCCGCCGTAGAGGAGGAACTTCTCGGTGAGCGTCGTCTTGCCGGCGTCGGGGTGCGAGATGATCGCGAACGTGCGCCGGCGCGTCGCTTCGGCCTTGATGCGTTCGCAATCGCGGTCGTCGGCAGGCACGGCAAGGCTCCAGAGGGTCGCCCCATCCTAGATCCGACCTATCGGTTCGGTCCGGGGGTTCCTCGACTCCGCGACGAACGAACGTCGATTCGCACGCTGAGGCGCGATCAGTACACGGCGTTCGACACGGCGATCAGAGCGAGGCCGGTGGCGATCGCCGCCCCGGGCGTCGCCATCCAGGTGGCGGGAGCAAGCTTCGCTGACACCCAGAGCAGCACGACAACGCCGGCGACCGTGCCGAGCACGAG
>JAYUAM010000315.1:0-1934 GCA_043741295.1 Acidimicrobiia bacterium | reverse complement strand
CCGGGTACGGAAGGCCTCAGCGTGGAGTGCGTTCACCTCGACGTTGCTGAACTCGCCGCGCCACTCGTAACCGATCGTCACCGGGCGACCGTAGCAACCGGTCGGTGCCGTTCGGCACCCGTAGCAACCGGCCGGCGTCGTCGGCGTCTGGGCCCGGGTTCGCACCACTACTGTGCGGGCGATGCGTCGACCTTGGAGGAGTTCGAATGAGTGACGCGCCGAGCTCCGCCGACCATTCGTGGCTCGCCGAGACGAGCCACGAGCCGGCCGCTGTGTCGAAGCAGTACGACCTGTGGGCCGACACGTACGACGGCGACCTCGCGGCGTGGCGCTATGACGCGCCCCTGGTAGCCGCCCGAGCCGCGGCCGACCATCGGTCGGTGCACCGCCTCAGCGGTCCGGTGCTCGACGCTGGCTGCGGTACGGGTCTCGTCGGTCAGGCCTTGGCCGACGTCGGTGCCGGTCCGTTCGACGGGCTCGACGTGTCGTCCGCTTCGATCGCCCGGGCCGATCGTCGCGGGGTGTACCGGACGCTGATCGAGCACGACCTCACGCACACGCCGTGGCCGGTCGCCACCGATGGTTACGACGCCGCGGTGTGCGTCGGGGTGCTCACCTACGTGCCCGACACGCAGGGCCTGCTCCACGAGCTCTGCCGCGTCGTGCGCTCGGGGGGACTGGTGTTCGTCACGCAACGCGACGACCTCTGGCACGAGCGCAACATGGAAGGGCTGCTCGCCGAACTGCAGGCCGCCGGCTCGCTGGCGTCGGCCTCGTGGACCGAGCCGCGTCCGTACCTGCCGGGCAACGCGGACTTTGCCGACCGCATCGGCGTCCGATACGTCACGGGGATCGTCGGCCTGGGCATCGGCGGCCCGGGCGTGGGCGGCTGAGTCGAGGTCGGCGCGGGCTGACCCGCGCCGACCGATCGCTCAGGACCGACCTATCGGAACCCGCCGGTCAGAACAGATAGCCGACGACGTCGATCACGAAGTGGGTCGGTTGCGGCCCGGCGGTCACCTTCACGTCCTGGCCGGCGCTCACGGCGACGGTCACGTTGTTGGCGACGTCTTCGTTCGTGGCCGACCAGTTGATCGTGCTCGTCGCCGGTGCGGCGGTGAGGTCACCGGCGTACAGCTTGAGGAAGCCGGCGTTCAGCGTCTCGGTGACCGTGAGCGTCACGAGCGCCCCCTTGGCGCCCGGCGGCACGGCGAGCTGCGTGGCACCCGCCCCGTCCTTGCCGAACCACAGGTTCACCGTCTGTGTGGCGCCAGCGGCGATCTTCGCCGGTGCCGTGACTCCAGACCGGGAGTCGAAGGCCCGCAGCGGCGAGGGCAGCAGGTGGATCGCGCCCGCGCCGTCGGCGTGGACGGCGAAGTTCCCCCGCACGGCCCCGCCCGGGAAGCCGTCGGAAGTATGGACGTTGTAGTAGAAGCCGGCCGGGTTGGCGATGATCTGCCCAGGGATCGTGGCGTCGGTCGGGATCACGCACTTCGAGAGCGCGGTCGTTCCGGCGGTGATCGCGAAGTCGACGACGACGGGTCCGTTGACGCCGACCGCGCCCTTGTGGATGTGCGTGAGCGACACCGCACCGAGGTTGGCGACGATCGAGTCGACGCAGACCTGGCCGGATGCTTCGTCGACCGTGATCGTGGCGGCGCCGGTGCCGTCGGTGTCGCCGCCGCCGATCTCCTCGCTGCCCTTCAGAACGGCAGTGAAGGTGCGTTCGAGGGCAGCCGCGCCTTGCTGGTTGCCGGTCGTCCGTCGGGCGTTGGCCCCGACGATGCCAGGTACGAGCAGCGCTCCAGCGGCGAGCCCGCCGATCGCCACGGTGATGATTCGGGGATTGAACCGCACTGGTCTCTCCTTCGATTCGGTACCCGACCGGACGTCGGGTACGACAAAGCCCCACCCAGGGCCCCATCACCATACGC
>JAYUAM010000314.1:0-4753 GCA_043741295.1 Acidimicrobiia bacterium | reverse complement strand
CACGGCATGCTTCTGACCGACGGCGACCTCGGCTCCGCCGCCGTCCTCGACTCGACCGTGCTCCACGCCCGCGCCCTGGTCGACGCCGCGCTCTGACGGGCCGGCGGCCCGGGCGATGCGCCGCCACGCAACAACTCGGTAAACCGAGAGCGCCGGATCGGCCCGCGGGTATCGCAGCGCTGCGCGGCGACGCCCGCGGAGCGGTCCCGATGACGTAGCGCGGGCCGGCGGCGCACGCCGGTCAGGGCGGACGACGGCAGGCTGCTGGGCGCGCTCTCCACTCTCTCTACTCTGTCGATATGTGATGGTGTAGCGAGTGCTCGGCGTCGAGGAACAACGCGGCGAGTTCATGATCGGCGGACTCACGGACGCGGCGCAACGGGCCGCGGATCTCGCCGCGTCGTGTTGGTGGGCCGATCCGCCGCTCGTCCAACGATCGATGTCATCGTCCATCCAGACGGCGCGCTCCTGGTCGCCGAGGTGGCCCCGGTTCCGCGGGCGCAGCAGCCGTGCCACATGCGCGACCACGGTCCGCGCCACCGGTCGTCCTACATCCGTGTCGGGATGCCGACATGCAACTCACCGTCACCGAGATCGACGAGATGTTGTCGATCGGGGCGACGAACGACACGAGCCTGCTCCGACGGACGCCCACTCCGACGGCCAGCAAGTGCGGGCGCTCCGTGGAGCCACCACATCGGAGCGCATCTCGGCTGCCTCGACGCTCGCGACTACTCCTCGATCGGCGTGAGGTCGCTCAGGTCGTCGAGCAGGCCATCGAGGAGCATCCGCTGAGCGGCTCGAAGGGACGAGACCCCGGCGTCGAACGAATCGACGCTCGCGACGATCGTTCGGAGACGCTGACGCAATCGGGCAACCTCCTCCTCGAGGCTCGACCTTGCCACCGGCTCGCCACCTCGGCCATACGCATCGACGACGCCATCGAACCGTGCGAGCGCCGCTGCCCTTGCTCGCAAGACCGATTCGCGCTCGATCGCAGCCGGCCTGCTCCCGGAGATCGAGGTCAACTTCCCCTGTGCGATCCAGGCGCGCACGGTTGCGAGCGAGCAGCCGATCTGACGCGCGGCCTGTTGCACCGTGAACACCTCGCCCTGCACAGGATTAGCCTATATCTGTTGCCATGGGCGAAGATTTTCGTGATCCGGAATGACGGATCTGTGATCTGAGGCTCGACTCGTGCTACGTGGATCCGGCGTGTTCAGTCGACACGTGCGGGGGAGGATGAGCGATACGGTGTCGACATGCCGGTCGCGCGGCAGCCGCCGCAACCGATCGAGCCCATCCGACGACTCGAGGATCTCGACGAGTACTTCGGCAAGTGGGTCGCGATCAGGGGCGCGCAAGTCGTCGCATTCGCCGACACGTCACGAGCACTCGCGTACGAGCTCCACAAGCTGGGGACACGGGGTCAAGGCGCTGTGATGCGCTACGTCGCTGAACCCAGCCACTCGGTAGTCGTGGGCCTCGGCTAGCGAATCGTTGAGCGATTCGAGATCTTCCCGTACCGGGAAGAGGACATCATCACGCGGCCGGGCGGGCGCTTCCCGATTCTTCGACCGACGGTCGACGTCCGCCTGGCGCGCGACGATCTCTCCGCGGTGGTGTCGGTCCTGATCGATACCGGTGCTCCGTTCTCGTTGTTCGCGCGCGGGGTTGGCGACGCGCTCGATCTCGACTGGGACCGCGCCGACGCTCGCCGAGCCGACCACCGGGGGTGGTCAACACGTTGCCCAGCTCGAGCAGCTTCAACTGACATTGCCGCCGTTCGAGGGGCTCAGCTGGGAGACCGAGGTCGGGTTCTTCGTCGACGACTGGCAGATGCCATTCGCCGGCGTGCTCGGTCACCAGGGTTTCCTCGACCGGTGGGCCGTCTCGTTCAACTACTCGCAGAACTACTTCGTCGTCGAGGAGCCAGGCGTCTTCCACGGCCGGCTTCCGCCCGACTACGACGAGGTGTACCAGTCGCGCGACCTCGGCTGGAAGGGTGGAGCGACGTAGTCATCGCCCGAACCGCGTTTCATCGCTCGTTCGCCAACCCGTCGCGCGCGCGACTGGGTCAGGGCGGACCTCTCGGTCTCGATGTGGGCGACGAGGTCGAGAAGCCGGTTGGCGTAGGCCCATTCGTTGTCGTACCAGGCGAGCACCTTGACGTGGCCGCCGAGGGCCATCGTGTCGCACGCCGACAGCACGCACGAGTGACTGTTGCCGAGGATGTCGGAGCTGACGAGCGGCCGGTGGGTGACCTCCAGCACGCCCCGCATGCGCTCCTCGCGGGCCGCGTCGTCGAACGCCCGGTTCACGTCGTCGACCGTGGCCGGCGACGAGAGCGTGCACACGAGATCGGTGAGTGAACCGTCGGGGACGGGGACACGCACGGCGATCCCCGCGAAGCGGTCCCGAAGCTCCGGTATGACGTCGCCGATGGCGAGGGCCGCGCCGGTGGTCGAGGGAACGATGTTCTGGGCCGCCGCTCGCGCCCGCCGCAGGTCGCGAGTGTGGCCACGGTGGGGCAGGTCGACGAGCTTCTGGTCGTTGGTGTAGGCGTGGATCGTCGTCATGAACCCCGATTCGATCCCGAACCGGCGGTGCAGGACGTGGGCCATCGGGGCCAAGCAGTTGGTCGTGCACGAGGCGTTCGAGATGATCGTGTGCCGCGCCGGGTCGAAGCGGTCCTCGTTCACGCCCATGCAGATCGTGATGTCCGCGCCGGTGGCGGGGGCGGAGATGATCACTCGGCCGGCTCCCGCCTCGAGGTGGCACGCCGCGTCGTGGCGCACCGTGAAGTGCCCGGTCGACTCGATGACGACGTCGATCCCGAGTTCCTGCCACGGCAGCTGCGACGGGTCGCGGTCGCTCGACATCCGCACCCGGCGATCGCCGACGCGAAGGACGTCGCCAACGAGCTCGATCGAGGCCGGAAGGTGGCCGTGCACGGTGTCGAACTCGAGCAGGTAGGCGAGCATCGCCGGATCGTTGACGTCGTTGATCGCGACGATCTCGATGCCGGCGGCGGCGTCGGCGCGGCCGAGAGCGGCGCGCAGCGCGTTGCGGCCGATGCGACCGAAGCCGTTGATCGCCACGCGGGCCCGCGTCGTCACGTCGACCTCGGTGCCACTACCGGTGCCGGGCCTGGAACAGGTGAACGAGCAGGAGAAGCTGCGTGAGCGCGAGGGCCGGGCTCAGGTTGCCGGGCCCGACCTCACCGAGCGAACCCGGCAGTGGCTCGTCGGCGTCGAGCTGGTTCCAGATCGCCTCGGACACCTTGTGCACCGTTTCGTGGGATGCGTAGTTGTGGATGTGCAACGCGTCCACCGGCCGGCCGTCGTCGTCACGGAGCAGCTTGAGGTGCAGCGTCTTGCGGGTCTCGTCGCCGAGGATCGACGATAGGTTCGGATGGCGGATCGTCGGCCGGAACAGCACGGTGGCCGACGGCGGCGACTCGGTCGACTCGCCCCGTTCCTCGATCGGCGAGAAGCGCACGACGATGTCGGCGTGCGCCCGCTGCGGCCGGATGTAGGCCGCCGAGTCCGGCTCGCGACGCTCGAGGTCGCGGAGCACGTCGTCGGCGGTGTAGCCGCGCTTCGTCGTGTCGCGCTGCACCTTCCAGATGCGCCGCAGGTCCTCCGGCGGGTCGAGGTACACCGTGACGTCGGCGCACGCCCGCGCGACCTTCGAGTAGAGCGGGAAGAGCCCTTCCACCACGACGAACTCGCGCGGCTCCACGAGCACCGGGCGGGCGAGGGAGCCGTCGTGATGGTCGTACACCGGCTTCAGGATCGGTTGTCCGAGCGACAGCAGGTGGAGGTGCTGCTCCATGATCCCGAGGTAGTTGCAGTCGGGGTGGAGCGGCGTGAACGGAAGCGTGCGGCGCTCGGCCCGGTCGTAGCGGTGGTAGTCGTCGACGCACACCCGCGTGATCCGGCTCGCCCCGAGCGCATCGACCAGGCCGCGGGTCAGCGTCGTCTTGCCGGCCGCGCTGTCGCCGGCGATGGCGAGGATCACCGGTCGGCCCCCTTTCGCCCCGTTGCTGCCCATCGCCCGCTGAACGGTCAGCTGCTTGTCGGGCCCGCCGGTCATGCTTCGACGCTACGGACATCGCCGTCGCTGCGCTTCCCCCGTTGGGGGGCATCGGCGGGGGATGCCGGCAGGGATGCTGGCAGCGGACGCCGGTCGCTCCGCCGGAGGGGACGCCGCTCGCTCCGCCGGGTGCGATGATGGGTAGTGCCGTAGGGCCCGGCGTCAGTTGCGCCGTGCCGGGCAAGGTGGGCAGCGATGGTCGAGACAGGTCGGCAGGACCCGCAGCCCAGGGGACGCGTCGCGTCGCCCCCGTTGCGGCTCCTCCTCGTGGACGACCATCTCGTAGTGCTCGAAGGCCTCACGTCGATGTTGGCGTCGGCGAGCGAGCACGTGACGGTCGTCGGCGCCACGACCGACCCGGACGAGGCGCTCCGGCTCACGGCGTCGTTGGGGCCTGACGTCGTGCTGCTCGACGTCCGCCTGAAGGGGACGAGCGGCCTCGACCTCTGCCCGGAACTGATGCGGCACGACCCTACGACGCGGGTCGTGTTCTTCACCGTGTACGACGACGAGCAGTACCTGTACCAGGCGCTGCGGGTCGGGGCGTCGGGGTTCTTGCTGAAGCGCACGACCGCCGCGCAGCTCGTCGAACGGCTACAGCGCGTCATCGAGGGCGAGATCGTGATCGACCCGCTCATCGCCGGCCGCGTCGCGG
>JAYUAM010000313.1:0-1942 GCA_043741295.1 Acidimicrobiia bacterium | reverse complement strand
ACCAGTACCGGTCCGATCTGGCGGCCGACGAGGCGGCCCTCGCCGTGCTCGCCCGGGCCCGGCTCGGGGTCGTGAGCGAGGAGAGCGGGGTCACGCGGCCCGAGGCGCCGGTCTGGGTCGCGCTCGACCCGCTCGACGGCTCGACCAACGCCCACCGGCGGGTGCCGTGGTACGCCACGTCGCTCTGTGCCGTCGACGCCGACGGCCCGCTGGCGGCCGTGGTCGTCAACCTGGCGTCGGGTGTGCGGTTCCGGGCGATGCGGGCCGAGGGCGCGTGGCAGGACGGCGTACGGCTGCAGTCATCCGGGGAAACGGATCTCGCCGAGTCGTTCGTCACCCTCTCGGGCTGGCCGCCCGAGCACTTCGGGTGGAAGCAGTGCCGCACGATGGGCGCCGCCGCGCTCGACCTGTGCAGCGTGGGCTCGGGCATGTTCGACGGCTTCGTCGATTGCGCCCGCCAGGCCCACGGCGTGTGGGACTACCTCGCCGGCGCGCTGGTGTGCACCGAGGCCGGCGGCCACGTCGTCGACGCGTTCGGTCGAGACCTCGCCGTGCGCGACCACGCCGCCCGCCGCACGCCGGTGGGCGCAGCGACCGCCGCGCTGGCGGGGGCGCTGGCCGACCGTCGCCGGGCGATCGAGGACCGGTTGCCGGCATGAGCGCCGGCAGTGGGTTTCATCGCGTGCTGCTGCGCGTGTACGGGCGGCTGCCCGAGCGGGCGCGCGTCGGCGTCGTGCATCTGGTGGCGCCCTCGCACTCGGTGGGCGCGCTTGCGCTCGTCGAGCGCGCCGATGGTGCGCGCCTGCTCGTGCGCCAGACCTACACGACCGGGTGGGGCATGCCCGGCGGTCTGCTCGCGCGGGGCGAGTACCCGGCCCAGACTGCCGTGCGCGAGACGCGCGAGGAGCTGGGCATCGTCATCGAGGTCGTCGGCGAGCCGGCCGTGGTCGTCGACCCTGGGCCCCGCCGCGTCGATGTCGTGTTCCGGGCCCGTCTCGTGCGCGGCGAGCCCCGCCCAACCTCCGACGAGATCGCCGAGGTCCGCTGGTTCGCCGCCGACGACCTACCGCCGATGCAGTCCGGAGCCGTCTCCGCCTTCGCCGCCATGCAACGCCTTCGCCACGGGGCCTTCGACCACTGATCGGTCCGGGCGATCGGTCCGGGCGATCGGTCGAGCGCTACCCCGCCGCCGTCGCACGCCGTCCACCATCGGGCCCGCAGTCGCCACCTTCAGTCCGGCCTGACGTAGTGGTCGTTGGGTCGCTCGAGCGCGCCCGAGTGCACCGCAGCGTCCCAACGGCAGGGAGGCAAAGCAGCGGACGGGGTCGCCGGACGTGTGCCCGGTCAGGCGGGGCGTTGCGACATGCTCGGGTGGCGTGAGCGCGATGCTTGCCGTTCGGTGAGCCGGGCGTGCTGGGCGCGGGCGAGGTCGCTCACCGACGCTACGTACTCCGGTCGCGGCGCGGCCGGAGCCGCCTCATCCAGGGGCTCCTCGATGCTGGACAGGAGCAGCGCGGCCAGCGCCATCCACCGATCGTCGACCTCGTCGTCTCGCACGCCGCGCACGGTACCCGGGACAGCGGGTTCGGTGGTGGACGTCCCCAGAGCGGGCCTCGCCGCGCCGCTACCGTGGCCGAATGCTCCTCCGACGGCGGCCGCGCGAGCACCGGGCGCATCACGAGCCCGTGCACGGCACCCTGCTCACAGTGCGGGTACGGGCGAGACGGCGGGGCGACGGCGAGCGGGCCGAGCGTGTGTTGCTTGCCGAGATCGGCCGGCCCGAGGCGTTGTTCAGCGTGTTCCGCGCCGACAGCGAGCTGAGCCGCTGGCGCGTGTCTGCCGGCGACGGACCGGTGAGCGGCGAGCTTGCGGCGCTGCTGCGCCTCGGGCTGCGCTGGCAGGAACGCAGCGGCGGCGCTTTCAACCCGGCCGTCGGCGAGGC
>JAYUAM010000312.1:0-1948 GCA_043741295.1 Acidimicrobiia bacterium | reverse complement strand
GACGGCTTCCACGCCGGGGTCGGCGATCGCGCCGGCGGCGGACGCGGCGGCCCCGGACGCAGCGGCGAGGTAGCCGGAGACCGTGAACCACGAACCGCGTCGTTCGTCGATCCACGCCACCGCCACCAGCTCAGCGTCGACCGGTGCGGCGCGGCGGTAGCGCAGCTTGAAGTCGGCGGTGACGATCGCCGTGTCGATTCCGCCAAGCACGTGAATCGCCTGCCCGAACACCTCGTCGAGCACCACGGCCTGGATGCCACCATGGATCACGCCGCGCCCGCCCTGGTAGGCGGCACCGAGGTTGACCGCCATCACGTACCGCCCGGTGAGCGGTCCGTCCGTCGCCACCGCCCCGCACAGGTGCAACCCGACGAGGTTGGCCACGCCGCACCCGAAGCATCCGTCGTAGGTCTGCCACCCGACCCGAGCTGCTCGCGGGTCGGGGCCCGGGCCGGGGCGGTCGGTGCTGTCCACGAGCGGGCAGGATAGGCCGATGACCGCGCCCGCCCCGCCTCCGTCGCCGACCCCGACCCCCTCGCCCGCCCCGGCCACCTCGCCCGCCCCGCCCGCCCCGGCCGCCCCGGCCGCGTCACGCACCGCTCCCTCGCCCGGCACCGTCGCGCGTGCCAAAGCTGCGTCGCCAGAGTCGGTCGCGCGCTATCGGTTCACCGCCTCGGCCGGCGGCCCGACGATCGTTCGGGCCGAGGGATGCGAGCTGATCCGCGACGACGGCCGGCGCATCCTCGACGGGGCGGCCGGCGCCCTCGTCTCGAACATCGGCCACGGCCGGCGCGAGGTCGCCGAAGCGGTGTCGGCGGCGATGATGGAGCTCGACTACGTCGTGCCCACGTGGGCGACGCCCTCCCGCCTCGCCCTGGCCGACGAGCTCGTCGAGCACTGGTTGCCCGAAGGCTTCAATCACGTGTTCTTCGCCGCCGGTGGAAGCGAGGCGAACGACACCGCCTTCCGCCTGGCGCGCTACCACCACCTGTCGAACGGGCAGGAGCAGCGCTACAAGATCATCGGTCGTCAGCCGAGCTACCACGGGGCCACCCTGGCCACGCTCTCGGCCGGCGGCCACACCGCACGACGGCGCGGGTACGAGCCGCTGCTCGCCGAGTGGCCGAAGGCGCCGTGGGACGACGCCAACGCCCTCGCCGCGGCGATCGAGGCGGCCGGCCCGGATACTGTGGCGGCGTTCATCGCCGAGCCGGTGATCGGCGCCGCCGGTGGCGCGCTCGTGGCGTCCGAGGACTACTGGGTGATGGTGCAGGAGGTGTGCTCGCACTACGGCGTGCTCACGATCGCCGACGAGGTCATGTGCGGGTTCGGCCGCACGGGCAGCCGCTGGGGGCACGAGCAGGACCCGTGGTCGCCCGACATCCTCGTCGCCGCCAAGGGGCTGGGCGGTGGCTACGTACCGATCTCGATGGTCTCGGCGCGCGACGCGGTCGTCGACCCGGTGACCGATGCCGGGCGCAACGTGATGTTCTTCACCTACTCGTCGCACGACGCCGCCTGCGCCGGCGCGCTGAAGGTCCTCGAGATCCTGACTCGCGAGGACCTGCTGGCGCGCGTCGGACCGATGGGCGAACACCTCCGGCGGCGGTTGCACGAGGCGCTCGACGGTTCGGACCGCGTCACGGCGATCCGCGGGCGCGGTCTGATGACCGGCATCGAGCTGGCGGGGTGCACCACGCTCGGCGTCGTCGCCGCCGCCCTCGACCGGGGCCTGTGGTGCTACCCGAGCGCGGCGGGCGCTCCGATGGCGGATGCAGTGATGCTCGCCCCCCCGTTCGTCGTCACCGAGGACGAGGTCGACCGCATGGTCGAGATCCTCGCGTCGGCCGTCGCCGCCGCCTGACCAGGCCCGCCTGACCGGGCGCGCCTGACCGGGCGCGCCTGGCCGGGCCCGTCTGACGGGGCGCTGCCCTGACGTGACGGAGGT
>JAYUAM010000311.1:0-4792 GCA_043741295.1 Acidimicrobiia bacterium | reverse complement strand
GCGACGTCGGCATCGAGATCCGCGGTGACGACGTCGCCCGGAACCTGTTCCGTGACGCCGGGGCGACCGTCGACGGCGACCTCGTGCGCTTCGACCGCGGTCACGTGCGCGCCCTGTGCGCCACCGCGCCGAGCCGCTTCGTGCAGCACGCCCGCAACCCGGCCCGCTCGGTGGAGATCGGCAGCGACACGGTCGTGCTCGCCCCGGCCTACGGTTCGCCGTTCGTGCGCGACCTGGCGGGCGGCCGGCGATACGCCACGCTCGCCGACTTCCAGAACTTCGTGAAGCTCACCTACGCCACGCCGTACCTGCACCACTCGGGCGGCACTGTGTGCGAGCCGACCGACGTGCCCGTGAACAAGCGCCACCTCGACATGGTGTACGCCCACCTGCGCTACACCGACAAGGCGTTCATGGGTTCGGTGACGCAGCCCTCGCGAGCCGAGGACTCGATCGAGATGGCCCGCATCGCCTTCGGAGCCGACGTCGTCGACCGCCAGTGCGTCATCCTCGGCAACGTGAACGTGAACTCGCCGCTCGTCTGGGACGCGGCGATGACCGGCGCAATCCGGGCCTACGCGGGGGCGAACCAGGCGCCGGTCGTCGTGCCGTTCATCCTCGGTGGCGCGATGGGCCCGGTGACGAACGCGGGAGCCATCGCGCAGGCCCACGCCGAGACGCTGGTGGGCGTCGCCCTCGGCCAGCTCACCCTGTCCGGCTCGCCGGTGATCTACGGGAACTTCCTGTCGTCCATGGCCCTGCGATCGGGCTCGCCCACGTTCGGCACCCCGGAACCGGCCATCGGCTCGCTCGTCGTCGGCCAGCTCGCCCGCCGGGTGAAGCTGCCGCTCCGTTGCTCCGGTGCGTTCACCTCGTCGAAGGTTCCCGACGGTCAGGCGATGGCCGAGTCCACCGTCTCGATGCAGGCCGCCATCCTGTGCGGCGCCAACTTCCTGCTCCATTCAGCCGGCTGGCTGGAAAGCGGGTTGGCGATGGGGTACGAGAAGTTCGTGATGGATCTCGACCTGTGCGGCGCGCTCCACGTCTACTGCAAGGGCGTCTCGCTCGACGACGACGAGTTCGCCCTCGACGGCTTCGCCGAGCTCGGCCCGGGCAAGCACTTCTTCTCGGCGCAGCACACCCTGCGCCACTACGAGACGGCGTTCTACGACGCGGCGACGGCCGACAACAACTCGTTCGAGCAGTGGCGCGACAACGGCGAGACGACCACCGAACAGCGCGCCGCCGAGATCGTCGCCCGGATGCTCGGTGACTACGAACTGCCGCCGATGGACGATGCCGTCGACGCCGCGCTGGTCGACTACGTCGCCCGCCGCAAGGCCGAGATGCCCGACCAGTGGTACTGATCGTCAGGGAGGCCCCGAAATGATCGACGACCCGCTCCTGCAGCCGTTCACGCTCAAGCACCTGCAGCTGCGCAACCGCGTGTTCTCCTCCGCTCACGAACCGGCCTACGGCGAAGCGGGCATGCCCACCGAGCGCTACCGGCTCTACCATGTCGAGAAGGCCAAGGGCGGCGTCGGTCTGACGATGACGGCTGGGTCCGCCGTCGTCGCCGAGGACAGCCCGCCCGCGTTCGGCAACCTGCACGCGTACCGCGACGAGATCGTCCCGTGGATCCGCGAGCTGACCGACGCCGTGCACGAGCACGGTTCGGCGGTGATGATCCAGCTCACCCACCTCGGCCGCCGCACGGGCTGGGGGCAGGACGACTGGCTGCCTGTCGTGTCGGCGTCTGCGCTGCGCGAGCCGGCGCACCGCAACATCCCCAAGGTGGCCGAGGACTGGGACATCGAACGTATCGTCGGGAGGTACGCCGACGCCGCCGAGCGGATGCAAGCCGGCGGAATGGACGGCATCGAGATCGAGGCGTACGGCCACCTTCTCGACCAGTTCTGGTCGCCGTCCACCAACCATCGCGACGACGAGTGGGGTGGCTCGCTGGAGAACCGGATGCGGTTCCCCGTCGCGGTGCTGCGCGCAATACGGGCCCGGGTCGGCGACGAGTTCGTCGTCGGGCTGCGCATGGCGATCGACGAGCAACTGGCGAACGGCATCACGACGCCGACGGGTCTCGACATCCTCGGAAGGTTGAAAGCCGAGCGGCTCGTCGACTTCGTGAACGTGATCCGCGGCAACATCGTGGACGACATCGTGCTCAGCGAGGTGATCCCGATCCACGGCATGCCCGCCGCCCCCCACCTCGACTTCGCCGGCGCCGTGCGCGAGGTGGTCGGCCTGCCGGTGCTCCACGCTGCCAAGATCGACGATGTCGCCACCGCCCGTCACGCCATCCGCGAGGGCAAGCTCGACCTCGTCGGCATGACGCGCGCCCAGCTCGCCGACCCGCACCTCGTGCGCAAGATCGCCGAAGGGCGCGAGGCCGAGATCCGCCCGTGCGTCGGTGCGACGTACTGCCTCGATCGCATCTACCAGGCGGGCGAGGCGCTGTGCATCCACAACGCGGCGACCAGCCGTGAGGCGACGATGCCGCACGTCATCGAGCGGGCGGTGGTCGCCCGCCGGGTCGTGGTGATCGGCGCCGGCCCGGCCGGCCTCGAGGCCGCCCGGGTGGCCGGCGAGCGGGGCCATTCGGTCGTCGTGCACGAGGTGATGCCCTGGGCCGGCGGGCAGATCCGCCTCGCCGCCCGTAACCCGCGCCGGCGCGATCTGCTCGGGATCGTCGATTGGCGCGTCAGCGAACTGGCCCGGCTCGGGGTCGAGGTGCGCTACGACGAGCTGGCGTCCATCGGCCTCGTACTGCGTCACGAACCCGACGTCGTGATCGTCGCCACGGGTGGGCTCGCCCAGCTTCCACCGTTGGAGGCCGGCAGCGATCTCGTCGTCACGAGCTGGGACGTGCTCGGCGGCGATGCCCCGCCGGCCCATGACGTGATCGTCTACGACGACAACGGCACGCACTCGGCGCTCTCGGCCGCCGAGGTGTTGGCCCGCGGTGGCGCACAGGTAGAGCTGGTGACCCCCGAGCGGATGATGGGGGTCGACGTGGGCGGCCTGAACGCCGTCCCCTACGCCCGGGCGTTCAACGAGTGCGGCACGCGCATCACGCTCAACCAACGCGTCCTCGCCGTGGAGCGGACACCCGACGGCCGGCTCGACGTGACGATCGGCAGCGACCACTCGCCCCATCGCGAATGCCGGCGGGTCGACCAAGTGGTCGTCGACCACGGCGCGGCGGCCAACGACGAGCTCTACTTCGCGCTGCGCGAGCAGTCGTCGAACCGGGGGGCCGTCGACTACGGCGCGCTGATCGAGGGTCGGCCACAATCGGTCGTCCGCAACCCCGAGGGGCGCTTCCAGCTCTTCCGCATCGGCGACGCCGTCGCCAACCGCAACATCCACGCCGCGATCTACGACGCGCTCCGATTGACGAAGGATCTATGACATGGCTGCCAGAGAAGCGTTCATCACGTGTGCGGTGACGGGGTCGGGGAACACGACCGACAAGAGCGACGAGGTTCCGGTGACACCGGAGCAGATCGCCAACGACTGCATCGCCGCCGCGCGGGCCGGTGCGGCGGTGACGCACATCCACGTGCGCGACCCCTACACCGGGGCGCCGGCACGCGAGACCGGCCTCTACCGTGAGGTGGTCGAGCGGATCCGGGCGAGCGATGTCGACGTGGTCGTCAACCTCACGGCCGGCATGGGCGGCGACCTCACGCTCGGCTCGGTCGAGCAGCCGCTGCCCGTGTCACCCGTTGGCACCGACATGGCGGGCGCCACCGAACGGCTCGACCACGTGCGTGAGCTGATGCCCGAGATCTGCACGATCGACTGCGGCACGATGAACTTCGGCGAGGGCGACTACGTGATGACGAACACCCCGTCGATCCTGGCCGAGATGGCCCGCCAGGTGAAGGCGCTCGGCGTGCGGCCCGAGCTCGAGCTGTTCGACCTCGGCCATCTGGCCTTCGCCAAGTGGATGTACAAGCAGGGCCTGCTCGACGACCCGGTGCTCGTGCAGCTCTGCATGGGCATCCCGTGGGGCGCACCGAACGACCTCACGTCGCTCCTGGCGATGGTGCACAACCTGCCGAACGGCTGGACGTTCTCGGCGTTCTCGATCGGTCAGGACCAGATGCCCTACGTCGCCGCCGCCGTGCTCGCCGGCGGCAACGTGCGCGTCGGCCTGGAGGACAACCTCTACCTCGGCCGCGGGCAGTTGGCCACGAACGCCGATCTGGTCGAACGGGCCGCCGGCATCCTTGGCGGCATGGGCGTTCGCCTCCTCGGCCCCGCCGACGTCCGCGACCGCCTCCAGCTCGTGAAGCGCTGATGATGCTCGTACGATCCGGCTCAGGCAGACCTGCCGTGCAGCCCGCGCGAAGCGGCGGTGTCGTGATGCGTCGTTCGTGCGTCGAGCAAGGTCCGGCAACGTGAACATAGGCGTCGTCGGTGCGGGCGTCATCGGCGGCGGTTGGGCGGCCCGCTTCCTGCTACACGGCCACGACGTCGCGGTGTACGAACCGTCGGCGGCCACCGCAGCGGCGCTGCCGGCGATCATCGAGCGGGCCGCCCGCGCCTACGCCGGCCTCGGGTACGACAAGGGCCTCGGCACGCTGACGATGGTCGAATCGATCGATGCGGTGTGCGACGGCGCGGCGATCGTGCAGGAGTCGGTGCCCGAGGTGATCGAGCTGAAGCAGAGGGTGCTCGGCGCGATCGACGCCGCGTCCGAACCGGCCGCCATCATCGGCTCGTCTACCTCGGGTCTGCTGCCGACCAAGCTGCAGGAGTCGCTGGTCCA
>JAYUAM010000310.1:0-1955 GCA_043741295.1 Acidimicrobiia bacterium | reverse complement strand
CAGCCGCGGCGAGCACGGCCGCAGCGGCACCAGCGGTCGGCGTGGCCGGCGGCGCCACGACGGCCGCTGCCGCGACGGCCATCGCTCCCGGCCAGTCGGCCACCGACGCCGCGGCGTTGCCAAGCCTCGGCGTCGTGGACGACGTGAACGCGCTGCGCCGCAGGTTGGACGCTATCCGGTCGCTCCCGGCCGCCCCGACGACCGCCCCTGGCACCGGGCCACCCGTGTCGACGAGTGCCCCGACTCGGCCCGGCCAGACCGACGGCAGCGCGTTCACGATCACCCGGGGAGCCGACTGCTCGAATCGGGGCACCGTGCTGGCCACGCTCACCTGGCAGGGCACGCCGGCGTTCGTCGTGATCGACGCCAACGGGGTCGCCGTCCTCGCCGCCACCGACTGCCACGAGCTCGCCCGCACCTGACCGTCGCCCCCGTGGGCCGGATCGAGCGGGTGGGTGGCTACGCTGGCCGCCATGTCGCAGCAACCATCCTCGGCCGACTGGGTCACCCAACTCGTCGGCCTGATCGAACGGATCGTCGGGGCGCTGAACAGCAAAGCCACGCGTCCGGCGATCAAGGTCGTGCGCGGAGTGGTCTACGGCGTCATCGCCGCGTGCTTCGCAGTCATGGCGCTCATCCTGTCGGCCATAGCTGCGGTGCGCCTACTGGTCATCGCCACCGGTGCGCTGTTCACCCACGAGCAGGCCTGGCTCGCCGAGTGCGTCGTCGGCGCGCTGTTCCTCCTCGCCGGGTTCTTCCTGCTCTCGCGACGACACGCCCGCGCCGACTGATCGCGCCGTGCAATTTGGCGCGGTCGGCATCGTCGCGAGCGCCGCTGACCGCAGTACCCACCTCCACATCCCGAGGATCCCCCCTGTGAACGCACCCCACAACGTCATCATCGTCGGCTCCGGCCCGGCCGGGCTCACCGCCGCCATCTACGCCGCCCGCGCCAACCTCGCACCGCTCGTGATCGAAGGCGAGCTGTCCTCGACCTCCGACCAACCCGGCGGGCAGCTCATGCTCACCACCGAGGTCGAGAACTTCCCGGGTTTCCCCGACGGCATCATGGGGCCCGACCTCATGGGCCGCTTCCGTGAGCAGGCCGCCCGGTTCGGGGCCGAGTTCCTTACCGAAAAGGTCACCCGCGTCGACCTGTCGTCACGCCCGTTCAAGGTGTGGGTGCGCGACACCGAGTACGAGGCCGATTCGGTCATCGTGTCCACCGGCGCGCAGTCGTTGATGCTCGGCCTCGAGGAAGAGAGCCGTCTGCTCGGCCACGGTCTCTCCACCTGTGCCACCTGCGACGGGTTCTTCTTCCGCGGCCAGGAGATCGCCGTCGTCGGCGGCGGCGACTCGGCCATCGAAGAGGCGACGTTCCTCACCAAGTTCGCCAGCAAGGTGACGATGATCCACCGCCGCGACGCCTTCCGGGCGTCGAAGATCATGCAGGACCGGGCGTTCAGCAACCCGAAGATCGAGGTCGTCTGGGACACCGTCGTCGACGGCCTCGTCGGGAGCGACAAGCTCGAAGGCGCGTCGCTGCGCAACGTCAAGACCGACTCCGTGACGGCCCTGCCGGTCACCGGCCTGTTCGTCGCCATCGGCCACCGGCCGAACACCGACCTCTTCAAGGGCGTGCTCGACATGGACGACGCCGGCTACCTCGTGACCCGGCCGGGCTCCTCGTACACGAACATCGAGGGCGTCTTTGCCTGCGGCGACGTCCAGGACCACACCTACCGTCAGGCGATCACTGCTGCCGGCTCGGGCTGCATGGCGGCCATCGACACCGAACGGTGGCTCGAGGCCGTCGGCCACGGGGGCTGACGGCGGCCACGGGGGCTGACGGCGGCTGACGGCGGCTGACGGCGCTGCTCCGAGCAGGTGCGTCGGGAATGAGCGGCCCACCGCCGACGTTGAAGCACTAGCATCGCCCCGCGAAAGGACCTTCC
>JAYUAM010000309.1:0-1956 GCA_043741295.1 Acidimicrobiia bacterium | reverse complement strand
GTGTCGTGGGCCACGGCCCACGACACGCCGCCGTACTCGATCGATCTGTACTCCTGACGTGCCCGCTCGGTGAGGTAGCGACGTCGCCGCCGGACCGTCACGCTCGCAGGCATCAGGCGCGGATCGCCTCGATCAGCGCTAGGCCGCCGAGGAGCAAGAACATCGTCGCTGCACCGATGCGCAGTGCCCGTGGGGGCACCTTGCTGGCCACACCACGACCGACGAACGCGGTGGCGACGCACAGGGTCGTCTCGGCGGCGACCGCACCGATCCACACGCCGACCGCCGGGTACCGGCCGGCCAGCGTGATCGTGGCGAGCATCGACTTGTCGCCGAGCTCGGCGACGAGGAACGCGCCGAAGACGCCGAACACGTTCGCCCGCCGGGACACCCGCTCGGCCGCCCGCTCCTCCTCGTCGGCCTCGTCGTCATCGTCGCCAAGGAGCGTCTTCAGTCCGAAGGCGAGGAAGGCCGCGGCGGCGACGAAGGCGAGGGCTCGACGGGGGAGCGCGGCGCCGACCAGGTCGCCGATGCCGACCGAGATGGCGAAGATGACGACGATCGCCATCGTGGTACCGAGCACCACGGTGCGCACCTGGAGGCGCGCCGACAACGAGAGCACGAGGAGCTGGGTCTTGTCGCCGAGCTCGGCCACGAAGATCGTGGCGAAGGCGAGGCCGATCGCGCCGAGGACGGCTCCCACGCTCAGGTGCAGGTCGAGCGCGCCGGCTCGCCCTGGAGCCGGGCGTCGAGCCAGCCGGTGATGTCGCCGAGCGCGGCGGCGATCACATCGACGTGTCCGGCACCTGGGTACACCTTGCGTTCCACGGTCACCCCTTCGGCGCAGTAGCGATCGAGCATCAGCTTCGACGCGCCGACGGGGATCGTGTCGTCGGCATCGCCGTGGTAGATGAAGATCGGCACCGGCGTCTTCAGGTATCCGGCCGAGTTGTCCTTCAGTACCTTGGCCAAGCCCGGGTCGGTAGCCAGCGCCGGCGTGGCGATGTCGGCGCTCTTCTTGTCCGCCAGCTCGGGGAGGATGTCGTCTGCGCACTGGGTCTTGATCTTCGTGAGCAGCGCGGCGCCGGCGGAGGTGAGGAGCTTCTCGATGCCGACCGAGGGGTACTCGGCCTGCACCCCAACGGCTGCCATGAGTACGTAGCCGAACGGTGTGCCGCTGCCGACGGCCGACGAGGCGCTCTGCAGGTCGCCGGCCGGCGCGCCGGCCATCGAGCCGACGACGTTGAGGTCGGGCGCGTACGTGGGCGCCAGCTCGGCGGCCAACGCTGCCGCGCCACCACCCTGCGAGTGACCCCAGATCACGACCTTCGACGCGCCGCTCGTCTGCGTGCGGGGCAGCTGGCCGGCGGCCCGGACGGAGTCGAGCACGTTGCGGCCTTCGGCGAGGTTCATCGCGTAGGCGTGCTCGCCCGGTGTGCCGAGACCCTGGTAGTCGGTGGCCACGAACACCATGCCGCGCTGGAGCGCCGCGGTGGCCAGCGCGGCTTCCGGTGCGGCGCCGGCGGCGAACTGGTGCGAGGTTGCGCACTGGTCGCCCAACCCGGTCGTGCCGTGGGCCCAGGCGAGCACGGGCCGACTCTCGGCCGGGCTCGCACCATTGGGTACGACGACCGTGCCGGACACCGCCACCGCTGTGCCGTCGACCGTGGTCGACCGGTAGAGGATGACGTAGCCGGTGCCGTCGGCGTCCCAGGGGATGGTTCGGTACCAGATGAGGTCGCCGGGCTTCGCGCCGGGAAGCGGCGACGGTGGCGTGTAGAAGGCATCGCCGGCCGGCCCCTGCTGTGAGCCTCCGGACGCCGACCCCGGCCTGGTAGTACCGACGGTGGTGGCGCCGTTCAGAACGGTGGTGCCGGTCGTCGAGGCCCCTGCCGTCGGTGCCGTCGTCGTCTTCGACGCTGACGCCGGCGCAGTGGTCAACGCGACGGTCGACGT
>JAYUAM010000308.1:0-1957 GCA_043741295.1 Acidimicrobiia bacterium | reverse complement strand
CGGCATCACGGCGTCCCACGGTACGGGCTGCGGTGGCCATGGCGCTACGCACCTCGCGGTCGCCGAGCAGGCGTTCGATCTCGGCGGCCAGGCCGTCGACGGTGAGGCCCTTCTCGGCGAGCAGCGTGCAGCCGCCGGCGTCGGCGAGCCAGCGGGCGTTGGCCGTCTGGTGGTCCTCGGCGGCGAGCGGCCACGGAACGAGCACCGAGGGCAGGCCGAGCGCCGCCAGTTCCGCCACCGTCGTCGCCCCGGCGCGGGCGAGCACGAGGTCGGCCGCGGCGTAGGCATGCTCCATGTGGTCCTCGTACGCCACGACTTGCACCAACGGCCCGTCGGCGCCGTCCGAAGTTGGTGGCGCGGCGCCAGCGTTGCGGGTGCCGGTCACCAACCGCACGGCGAGGTCGCGGCGGCCGGACCAACGCCGCAGCAGGTCAGTCGTCAGCTCGTTCAACTTGCCCGACCCGAGCGAGCCACCGACCACGAGGACCACCGAGCGGTCGGCCGGCAGTTCGAGCGCGGCGCGGGCGGCCGCCCGGTCACGGTCGGGCTCGCAGCCCACCAGTGCGGGTGCGATCGGGGCGCCCGTGAGCACCTGGCGGGGCAACGGCGACGACGGAAAGGCGACGGCGCAGGCCGTTGCCACACGAGCGGCGAGCCGGCTGGCCAGGCCGGGGACGGCGTCGTAGGAGAGCACGACGATCGGCACCCGCCGCAGCCAGGCCGCCGCCACGGTGGGGACGCTGGCGTAGCCGCCCACCGACAGGACCGCGCACGGCCGCAGGCGGCCGATGAGCACGAACGCCCGACCGAGGCCGCCAACGAGCCTGGCTGCGGACACGAGATGCACGGGGGTGATGCGTCGAGGGAAGTTGCGCAGATCGAGCAGGGTGAGTGGGAACCCCGACGGAGGCACGAGGGTGGCCTCCATGCCGCGCCGGGCGCCCACCAGGTGCACGTCGCCACGGGCGACCCCGAGCGTCACCAGCGCTTCGGCCACGGCGAGCGCCGGGGTCACGTGGCCGGCCGTGCCGCCGCCGGCCACCACCACCGCGCCGCTCACGAGCTCTGGCGCCGCGCCACGTTGAGCAGCAGCCCGGCCGCCGCCATCGACACGAGCAGCGACGATCCGCCGAACGACACGAACGGAAGGGTGAGACCGGTGAGCGGCAGGCTGGCGGTGACCCCGCCGATGTTGACGATCGCCTGCAGCAGGAGCCACGCGGTGACCCCGCCGGCCAGGAGCATCTCGAAGCGGTCTTCGGCGCGGCGGGCGACCTGAAGGCCGAACAGGCCGAACATCACGAACAGCAGCACCACGGCGAGCACGCCGAGCAGCCCCAGCTCCTCGGCGATGATCGCGAAGATGAAGTCGGTGTGGGCTTCGGGGAGATAGCCCCACTTCGCCCGGCTGGCGCCGAGACCGACACCGGTGAGCCCGCCCGAGGCGATGCCGACGAGCGATTGCCACACCTGGTAGCCGGTGCCTGAGCGGTTGCGGGCAAGGTCGAGGAACACGAGCCAGCGCGCCCGTCGGTTCGCACTCGACAGGGCGAACAGCGCGGCGCCCGCGCCGGCCAGGCCGATCGCTCCGGCCAGCGGAACGAGCGGCGCGCCGGCGACGAAGACCATGCTGAGCACGATCGCCGCCATGACGATGACGGAGCCGAGGTCGGGCTGCAACAGCACGAGGAGCGACGCCGAACCGAGCACGACGAGCACAGGGCCCACCGTGGCGCGCACGTCGTGCATCCGGTCCGCGCGCTGCGCAAGCAGGTCGGCGACGTAGAGCACAAGCGCCAGCTTGGTCAGCTCGGCCGGTTGCACGCTGAACGAGCCGAAGTTGATCCACGCCCGGGCGTCGTTCACCTTCGAGCCGACGACGAGCACGACGAACAACAGCGCGAACGAGACGCCGAGCGCCAGCGGTACGAGACGACGGATCACCGCGACGCGAATC
>JAYUAM010000307.1:0-1958 GCA_043741295.1 Acidimicrobiia bacterium | reverse complement strand
GACGGTCACCCTTGCCGAGGTGCAGGCCGAGCTCTCCGGCCACGAGCGACGACAACGACGGCGAGGAGTGGCCGAGGAACCCGGCGGCGACCTGTGTGTCGAAGATCTGCGCCGGGATCGTGTCGCACGAGCGCCCGAGCACCTCGAGGTCCTGTTGGGCGGCGTGCACCACGCAGATGCCCGCGCCATCGAGCACCCGGGCGAGCGGCGCGATGTCGACAGCGAGCGGATCGATCAGCGCGATGCCGTCGGGCCAGGCGATCTGGACGAGCGCCACCTTCGGGTAGTACGTGCGCTCGCGGTGGAACTCCGTGTCGAGCGCGTAGCAGGGCTCGGCGACGAGTGTCTCGACGAGCTGCGCAAGTGCGGCCGGATCAGCGACCCACGTGCTCGGTGGTTGCCCCGGCGGCGGCTCGGTGGCCGCGCCACCCGAGCGACCCGGATCGGAACGTCTCATGCAGTCGGCGCGTCGGTGTCGTACGCCAGACCGCTCGTAACCCACGCCATGGTGCCGCCCTCGACGTTGACCGCGTCGACACCGTTCGCCCGCAGGAACTCGGCGGCCTTCATCGAGCGGCCACCGCTGCGGCAGATCACGTAGACCGCCCGATCGGTCGGGAACCGGTCGAGGGATTCGGCCACGTCGCCGAGCGGGACGAGCACGGCGCCCGGGACGCGGGCCTCGGCGTACTCGTCGGGCTGGCGCACGTCGAACAGCGGCACACCGTCGGCGAGAAGAGCCTCGAGCTCGGCCACCGGGATCTCGGGAACGGACATGACGACGAGGCTAACCGCCGAGATCGCTTCGATGGTTGACGTTGCGCAGCAATCCGGCGGCCACGGGAACCGGGACCACGGCCAGTCCGGCGACGGCGAGCGCGGCGAGCGCCTCGTCCATCGACCGGGCGCCGGCGGCGAAGGCGGCGGCCAGCACCGGTTCGACGAGGCCGGCCCGCCACGCGCCGAGCAGCGGTTGGAGGCGGCCGGGGTCGGCCACGGCCGCCGCCGGAGCGGTGGTGCGTAGCGCGGCCAGGAGCGCAGCGACGATCGGGCCGTCGACGAACGGCAGATCGCAGGCGGCGACGACGACGACCGCGTCGACCGCTCCGGCGGCAGCGACGACGGTCGGCACAACCGGCGCGGCGAGTGCCGTCAGCAGGCCGCCGAGTGGCCCCGCATCGGGCCACCGGTCCTCGACGGTGTCCAGGTCGAGAGCGGCGAAGGCAGACGAGTCTCCCCCGACCACGACGACCCGGGTCGCGCCGCCGATCCGGAGGGCGTCGGCCACGCGCACGACCATCGCCCGACCCCCCACCTGATAGAGCGCCTTGTCGCTTCCGAAGCGACGGGAACGCCCGCCGGCGAGCACCGCCCCGGTCACGAGGCCTGGCCGTGGGACCACGGACAGGCTCAGGTTCCCTTGGGGTGGCTCGGGTCGAGTTGCACGAGGAACAGCGCGCACCGTTCGGCCTCGTCGCGCTCGTCGATCGCCGTCGCCATCTCCTGCAGCCCGCGCAGCGAACGGAGGAACCCGAGGTTCTCGACGTGGGCCCAGCGCACCTCGCCACTCCCCCGCCAGCCGTTGGCCCGCAGACGATCGAGACCGCGGTGGTAGCCCACCCGGTACGCCGCGTAGCGCTCGGTGGGATCGCGCCCAAGGTCGCCGAGCTCGGCCCACGCCGCCAGGAACCGCGGCCAACGGGCGGCCACCGCCGCGACCCGGTCGCGCCGATCGGCGCTCGGCGCGCCCAGCGCGGCGCCCAGCGCGGCGAGCGCGTCGGATGGCTCGGCGTCGAGCACGGTGGCCGGCGGGCCGGATGGCGAGAAGTTGACGGGGCGATCGCTCACGGCCGGCATCGTAGGACCGGCCGGCAGCTCTCGACCGACATGACGCCGACGGAAGACCGACGAGCGGACCGCGATGACCACGCTCGTCGGTCACCGGCCGCTAGGTTGCC
>JAYUAM010000306.1:0-4803 GCA_043741295.1 Acidimicrobiia bacterium | reverse complement strand
CGATCCTGCAGGGCCGCACTGTGATCGGCGACGGCTGCGAGATCGGGCCGGACGCCCGACTCGTCGACTGCGTCGTCGGTGACGGAAGCACGGTGCAGAGCGTCGTCGGCCGCGAGGCCGAGGTCGGCGCCGACGCCCATGTCGGGCCGTTCTGCGTGCTCGAGCCGGGAGCGGTCGTGGCCGACGGTGTCCGTACCGGATCGTTCACCACCGTGGGTGTCGACGCCTCCTGAAGGGCGACCTCATGACCGGCGACCACGCCCGCATCGAGCGGGCGAACCGGCACCGAGCGTCAAGACGCGCCTGGGCGGACGGGCCTCCTAGAATCGGGTCGTAGGCGAACGCCGGGTTCTCCATCGAACCCGCACCGAAGGGCCGTGCCCCACGCGGCCGGGGGGTCGACATGGAACGCGTGACCAAGAAGCGACTGGCGCTGTACGCCGGGCGCACGCACCTGGACCTCGCCCAGGAGATCGCCCGCTGCCTCGACATCCCGCTCGGCGAGCCGAACCTCGTCGACTTCTCGAACGGCGAGATCCGGCCCCGGTTCGCCGAGTCGGTCCGAGGCACCGACGTCTTCATCATCCAGAGTCACGCCGGTAGCAACGGCAAGTCGGTGAACGACTCGATCATGGAGCAGCTGATCATGATCGACGCCGCCCAACGAGCGTCGGCGAAGCGCATCACCGCCGTCTGCCCGTTCTACGGCTACGCCCGGCAGGACCGCAAGGCCGAGGGACGCGAGCCGATCACCGCCCGCCTCGTCGCCGACCTGTTCCGGGCGGCGGGAGCCAAGCGGATGGTGTCGGTCGACCTGCACTCCGGCCAGATCCAGGGCTTCTTCGACGGCCCGGTCGACCACCTGACGGCGATGCCGGTCATCGAGACCTACCTGCGCAAGAACGCCACCGACCCCGTCATCGTGTCCCCCGATGCCGGGCGCATCAAGGTGGCCGAGCGCCTCGCCCAGCACCTGCACGCCGATCTCGCCTTCATCTACAAGCGCCGACCCAAGAACACGACGAACGTGGCCATCGCCCGTGACGTCATCGGCGACGTCGAAGGGCGCCAGTGCATCCTGGTCGACGACATGATCGATACCGCCGGCACCATCGTGTCGGCCGCCGAGATCCTGAAGACCAAGGGCGCCACGGCCGTATGGGCCATGGCCACGCACGGGGTCCTGTCGGGTCCGGCCATCGACCGGCTGAAGAACGCCCCGATCGACCGGGTCGTCATCACCAACACCCTGCCGCTACCCGCCGAGAAGCAGCTCGACAAGATCGAGGTTCTCTCCGTCGCCCGGATCATCGCCGACGCCCTGAACGCCGTGTTCGAGGACACCAGCGTGAGCGAGATCTTCGGCGGCGAAAACCAGTCGTAATGCCGGCCGCTTGGCGGGGTGGAGGCTCGGGGCCGTAGGATGGTTGGCCGTTTGTAGGCACACGCACCGTCGCCGGTTGGCGACCCCGCCCTGTCGCAGGAGCAGCTCCCATGGCCACCATCTCTCTCGCCGCCGAACCCCGTGACGTAGCCGGGTCGCGCGCCGCGAACCGCCTGCGAGCCGAGGAGCGGATCCCGGCGGTGCTCTACGGCCACGGCATGACCCCGGTGCCGCTCGTCGTCACGCGCCGTGACCTGCGCCTCGCCCTGTCGGGCCCGGCCGGAATCAACGCCGTCGTCCAGCTCTCGCTCAGCGGCAAGACGCACCCAACGGTCGTCAAGGAACTGCAGCGCCACAAGGTGCGCCACAACGTCACCCACGTCGATTTCATCGTCGTGAACATGGACGAGGAGATCACCGTCGACGTGCCCGTCGTGCTCGTCGGCGAGGCCAAGGCCGTGCTCAACGACGGCGGCATCGTCGACGCCTCGGTTGACACGCTGCCCATCGTGACCACCCCGCGGAACATCCCGAACGAGATCTCGATCGATATCTCCGAGATGGTGCCCGGCGACGTGATCCGCGTGTCCGACATCACCCTCCCCAAGGGCACGACAACGGCGGCCGATCCGGAATCTCCGGTCGTGACCACGATGATGAGCCGCGCCAGTGTCGAGACCGCCGCGGCTGAAGGCGACGCCACCGAAGAGGGCGGCGAGGCGGCTGCCGCCGAGGGCGACGCCGCCAGCGAGTAACCGATCTCCGTGGGGCTCTTCGGCGGCGAACGCCGCGGTACGCCCGCCGATCTGCTGGTCATCGGGCTTGGAAACCCCGGGTCTGAGTACGCCCATAGCCGGCACAACGCGGGGGCCGACGCGGTGGCCGAGCTGGCGCGCCGAGGCAGCGCCGGCTTGAAGAAGGGCCGCGAGCGGGCGCTGGTGGCCGAGGTGCGCGTCGGCGACAAGCGGGTGGCGCTCGCCTTCCCGCAGACGTTCATGAACCTGTCGGGCGAGTCGGCGGTGATGCTCGTGAAGCGTCACGGCATCGAGAACGTGAACGACGTCATAGTCGTGCACGACGAGCTCGACCTGCCGCCCGGCGTCGTGCGGGTGAAGGTCGGTGGCGGGCTCGCCGGCCACAACGGGCTGAAGTCGATCCGCCAGCACCTCCACAGCGATGGCTTCGTGCGCGTCCGCATCGGGGTGGGCAAACCGCCCGGCCGGCAGGAGGGCGCCGACCACGTGCTCCGGACGCTCTCGAAGTCGGCGCGCGAAGAGCTGGCCGTATCGGTGCAGGTGGCGGCCGACGCCGTCGAAGCGATCGCCAACCTCGGGGCCGAAGCCGCGATGAACGACTTCAACAGCCGCTGAGATGTCCAACGGGTTGGACCGGGTGCGATGAAGGGGCAGCGCTGAACCGAGCGGGCTGAGCAGCCGGCGTTTGCGCTCGCTACCCTCGACCACGCCCATGTCAGCGCCCGCCACCACCTCGAACGCCGTCTCCACCGCCGCCCCGGTGGGCGCCGCGCTCGCGCCGCTGGCGCGCCTGCTGCGCGACGACCCGGCGCTCGCGGCGGTGCTCGGCCGCACGAACGCCACCGTCGCCGTGTCGGAGCCGGCCAGGGCGGCCACGTTCGCCGCCCTCGCGCACCTGTCGGCACGGCGACCGCTCACGATCATCACGCCGACGGGCACCGCGGCGCAGCAGTTGGTGGACGACCTTGCGGCGTTCGTCCCGGCCGACGATCTGGTGCTCGTGCCGGCCTGGGAGACGTTGCCGTTCGAGCGCGTGAGCCCGGCGATCGAGACGATGGGCCAACGCCTCGCCGCGCTCTGGCGACTGCGCGTCGGTGGGGACGCACTCCCCAAGATCATCGTGCTCTCGGTGCGCAGTGCGCTGCAGCGCCTCGGCCCGCACGTCGAGGACACCGAGCCCGTGGTGGTGCGGCCGGGGGAGCGAGTCGACCCGGCCGAGCTGCTCTCTACGCTCGTCCACCAGGGGTACCGGCGTGAAGAGCTTGTCGAGCACCGCGGCGAAGTCGCACTGCGCGGCTCGATCCTCGACGTCTTCCCGTCCACCGCCGAGGCGCCGGTGCGCATCGACTGCTGGGGCGACGAGGTCGACCGGTTGACCGAGTTCTCTGTCGCCGACCAGCGCTCCACCACCGACCTCGCCGAGGTGCGGCTCTTCCCCGCCCGCGAGCTGCGGCCCACCGCCGAGGTGCGCGCCCGTGCCGCCGCGCTCGTCGGGGCCGAGCCGTGGGGCCGCGAGCACTGGGAGCGTCTCGCCGAGGGCACGTTCTTCGACGGCATGGAGAGCTGGCTGCCGTGGCTCTCGTCGGACGCGACGCAACCGCCGCGGCTGCTCACCGACCTGTTGCCACCCGACGCCCAGGTGCTGCTCGTCGAGCCGCGCCGGCTCCGCGACCGGGCCGCCGACCTGCTCGCCGAGGAGGATGACCTCGCCCGCTCGCTCGCCAAGACCTGGGGGGCCGACAACGACACGTTCCCCCGCCTGCACCTCGATGCCGACCGCCTGCTCGCATCGGTATCGGCCGCCGCCTGGCAGGTGCTCGACGCGCCCGACCGCCCCGAGACGCCCGCCGTCGATGCCGCCCGCTGGGCCGCCGCGCTCGGCGATGGCGGCGGGATCGTCGTGCGCATCCGCCAGCTGCTCGCCGACGGTTTCCGCGTGGTCGTGGCCGCCGACGGTCAGGGCTCGGCGGCGAACCTCGTCCGTCTCCTGGCCGAGCACGGTCTCGACCTCGCGGTCGTCGAGGGCGGCGAGGCGCACGCCGCCGCCCTCGCCCGGCCCGGCGGGCGCATCGTCGTGGCGCCGCTGCACGTCGGCGCGGTGTTCAACGAGGCGAAGCTGGCGATCGTCGCCGAGGCCGACCTCACCGGGCGGCGTCGCGCCCACCGCGCCGCCCGCCCCCGCAAGCGCCAGGCCGCCGGGTTCTTCGAGGATCTCAAGCCGGGCGACTTCGTGGTCCACCATCACCATGGCGTTGGTCGCTACGCCGGCATGGTGAAGCGCACGATCGGCGGCGTCGAGCGCGACTACCTGCTGCTCGAGTACCGCGGCGGCGACAAGCTCTACATCCCCTCCGACCAGATCGACGCGATCCGGCACTACGTCGGCGGTGAGAGCCCGACGCTGCACCGCCTCGGCGGCAGCGACTTCGCCGCCACCAAGGCTCGGGTGAAGTCCGCGGTGCGCGAGGTCGCCCAGGAACTGGTCGTGCTCTACCAGCGCCGGATGAACAGCTCGGGCCACCAGTTCGGCCCCGACACGCCGTGGCAGGCCGAGCTCGAAGGCGCGTTCCCCTACGTCGAGACGCCCGACCAGCTCACCGCGATCAACGACGTGAAGGCCGACATGGAGTCGCCCCATCCGATGGACCGCCTCGTGTGCGGCGA